>PLLI01000047.1 GCA_003140915.1 Candidatus Omnitrophota bacterium | reverse complement strand
AATCCCCGCCTGTGCCGTGTGAACTTGATAATCTTGATCCCGATTCTCATCAGGTGGGTGCCCTCGAATGAACGCCGAAGCGCTTATCCAGCTAGGCTCCCTATTTTACATTATTGGGTCAAGATTTCTAGATCCAATCACGCGCACCGCAGGGATCATCTAAATTATACCACAAAATCCGCTAAAGGCAAATCGGCTCAGGCGCGTTATCGCAGTCGCGCTCCGTATTTCTCTTCCAGCGCGCGAATGAGTTTCGAATGGGCAGAAGAGACATCTTTCTCTTCCAGTGTCTTGGATGGATCCCAATACTCCAGCCTGTATGTAAGGCTCACTTTACCGTCGGGTATCTGTTTGCCGGCGTACCTGTCGATGAGCTTTATCTCTCTCAGTATCTCTCCCGCAGTATTCCTGACCAACGACACCAATTCTGAATTTAAAACTTCTTTCGCAACGATCAAAGACATATCTCTATAGACTGACGGATACTTCGGAAGCTCTTTGAACCTCTTCTTGAGATTGGCATGCTTCAAGATCGTCTCAAGCGACACCTCGCAGAAATAGACGGCTTCTTTTATGTCAAAATTACCCAGCACCCTCTTAGCCACCTCTCCCGCAGTGCCTATTGCTTCGCCTCCCAGTTCTATCAAAGCCGCGCATGAATGTGAATACGTTTCGCTACGCGCCTCTTTAAACACAAGGCCGCTTATCCCCACTTCCGAGAGCGCTATCTCAATGGCTCCTTTAAGATCGAAGAAGCCGCATTTCCTCGAACCTTCAGCCCAACTCGATATTTCGCCGGCGATCCCGATGGAAAGATATTTTTTTTCGCTGAATTTAGCCTCTGATTCTTGTATGTATATCTTACCAAACTCAAATAGTTTCAGGTCTTTCGATTTTCTGTTAACGTTCCATAAAATGGCGGAAAGCATTCCAGGCATCAAGCTTGGCCTCATAACTTCCTGCTCGCTCGACAGAGGATTCTTTATCTCCGGCACCTGAGCGTGTTCCATACCGGCTGCTTTTAATACGTTCCTGCCCAGAAGGCTATATGTTATTATCTCATCGGCGCCGAGGCCCGTAAGGACCTCGCGGATGCGCTTCTCGGCTATCATCCCGAACGGCATCTTTTCATCCTGTTCGACTATCGCAGGGATCGTGCTCGGTATCTTGCCATAACCATAGATACGCGCAACTTCTTCTATGATATCGATCTCCGCGTTCAGGTCATACCGCTGCGGCGGAGTTTCTACAATGATCTTATCTTTGGAACTTTTCTTTATATCGAGTCCGAGTGCATTTATTATCTTCTTTGCTGTTGAGGCGGGGATTCCCAGCCCCAATATCGAATTAAGTCTGGAAAGCCTTAACGTTATCGTCTTGCCTTGCGTATATCTCTTCCCGATATCCGTAAGTTCACCGACTTCGCCGGATGCCGATTCGCGTATAAGGCTTGCCGCCCTATTCGACGCATTCGTGATGTTGTTCAGGTCAACCTTTCTTTCAAATCTGTAACTGGATTCGGTGGAGATCCCGAGCGCCCTGGCCGTTCTCCTTACCGATATCTGGTCAAAAGACGCCGCCTCGAGCAATATGTTTTTAGTGGAGCCTGTGACTTCCGTATTGAGCCCGCCCATGACGCCCGCTATCGCGATCGGCCTCGCATGGTCCGCTATGACCAGCACCGAATCATTAAGTTCCCTTTCGATACCGTCGATCGTAACTATCCGCTCGCCCTTTCGCGCTTTACGGATAACAACCTCGCGCCCTTCGATCTTGTCCAGATCGAAGGCATGCATCGGTTCCCCGGTCTCGAATAGACAGAAGTTGGTTATATCGACGACATTATTGACGGTGCGTAGATTCATTGCCTCAAGCCTTTTCTTAAGTCGCTCGGATGATTCACCGACCTTGAGGTTGCGGATGATCCTGGCCGTGTACCGCGGGCATAAGCCGCTCTCTTCAACCTTTACCTTAAGACCCTGACCCCTGACCCTTGACCCTTGACCCTTGACTGTAGTTTTCGGTAATTTAAGCTTACTTCCGGTAATCGCAGCCAGTTCTCTCGCGATTCCTACATACGACAACCAATCAGGCCTGTTGGAAGTTACCTCTATCTCGAAGATATGATCATCCTCTGTCTTGTGAATAGCATCCGTGGAGATGCCTGCCATTGTCAGAAGCTCTGCGAGCCTCTCAGGCGCCATGTTCAGGTCGATATAGTCTTTTAACCAATTATAGCTTATACGCATATATTTAGAATTGCCTCAGGAACCTGACATCGTTCTCAAAAAATAACCGGATGTCGCTTATGCCGTATTTCAATATCGCGATGCGTTCCACGCCCATCCCGAACGCGAAGCCCGTAACTTTTCCCGGATCATAGCCGACGTTCTTGAATACTTTCGGGTTCACCATGCCGGCGCCCAGGATCTCCAGCCATCCCTTGCCGCCGCACAGGCTGCAGCGATGAATCTCACTGCCGATATTGTGCTTTCCGCTGCCCGCGCATAAGATACAGGAGATGTCCACTTCGGCGCTCGGTTCTGTGAACGGGAAGAAACTGGGACGGAACCGCATCCGCGTCGATCTGCCAAAAAGCCGTTTTGCGAATATCTCCAGGACGCCTTTCAGATCGGAAAATTTTATGGCGGCGCCGACGACGAGGCCTTCGACCTGATGAAACATAAAGGAGTGCGAGGCGTCCGTGGCGTCGGGCCTGTAGACCCTGCCCGGGACGATTATTGAAAACGGGGGTTTATTCTTCTCCATGAACCGTGCCTGGACCGGCGATGTGTGGCTTCTAAGAAGATGTTTTTGGGATGACCTGAGATAAAAAGTATCGAACGCGTCTCTCGACGGATGCTCGAGAGGTATGTTGAGTGCTTCAAAATTATAATGCTCCGTTTCGATCTCCGGGCCCTCGACTATCTTAAAGCCCAGTGAGATGAAAACATCGCATATCTGGTCTATTGTCTGCATTATCGGGTGTGCCCTGCCGGGCCCTCGAGAAACGCCGGGCAGGGTTACGTCGATATGGTCTTTGGCATCTTCGTCCCGGGCCGTTAAAAAAAGTTTTTCGTCCAGCGCCCTGGTAACGTCATTCTTCAAAGCGTTTATCAACCCGCCTATCTCGGGCCTATCGGCCGACGGCAGCTCCGCCAATTTTTTGAACAGTCCGGTTACGATGCCTTTTCTGCCAAGATACTTGACCCTCAGGGCCTCGAGAGAATCTTTATTTGCACCGGACGAAGCGATCTCATTCAACGCTTCCTGTCCGATTTGCTTTATTTGCTCTTTCATATGCTATACTCTAAGCCTTTGCTGCCTCTACAAGTTTCGCGAATGCTTTTGAATCGGTTACCGCCAGGCTGGCCAGCACTTTTCTGTCCAGTAATATCTTGGCTTTTTTGAGGCCCTGCATGAACCTCGAATAAGAGATACCATTCTCCCTGCAGGCGGCATTGATCCTTACGATCCAAAGCGAACGGAAATCGCGTTTGCGCGCCTTACGGTCCCTGTAGCTGTACATCATGCCCTTGGCCACGGACTCCATGGCGCGTTTGTGAAAACGCGACCTGCCGCCCCACTGGCCTTCGGCCAATTTCATTACCCTCTTTTTGCGTTTATGCGCCGCAACTGCGTGTTTTACTTTTGACATTGCTTAGTCTCCTCTTTGCGACTTTTTGTTATGCTCCGTACGGCAGGAGCTTATTCATGGCTTTTTCAAAACCCTTAAAGACAAAAGTGGCTTTGCTTAAGTGGCGCTTCCTCTTCGCCGTCCTGCCTGTCAATAGATGGCTCTTGTTGGCCTTGAAACGTTTTATCTTCCCGGATTTCGTTATCCGCATCCTCTTCTTGACGCTTCTGTTAGTCTTTAGTTTTGGCATGTTGTCTCCTTTTATATGATTATGTTAGCCACAAGGCCACAAGATACAAGTCACATATTTTACTTGTGACATGTGACGTGGTGACTTGTGACTAGCGTGCGCTTCTCTCTACTTCGCCCTTATCACCATATTTATAAACCGGCCTTCTTGTCTGGGAGACTCTTCTATCTCACCCACCTGGGATATGTCACTCGCAAGCCTGTCCAGGATCTTCCTGCCGAGGTCGACGTGGGCCATCTCCCTGCCCTTGAACATCATCGTGATCTTGACCTTGTCGCCCCGCTTTAAAAAATCCTCGAGATTTCTCAGTTTAAACTGGTAGTCATGCTCGCCGATCTTTGGCCCGAGTCGTATCTCCTTCAGGTGGACGATCTTCTGTTTCTTGCGCGCTTCCTTCTCTCTCTTCTCCTGTTCGTATTTGTACTTCGAATAGTCCATTATCCTGCAAACAGGCGGTACTGCTGTCGGCGCCACTTCCACCAGATCCAGGCCCGCTTCCTCGGCCTTTTTCAGCGCGTCCGGCGTAGCTAAAACTCCCAGCTGTTCACCGGCCTCACCTACGACCCTGACCTCCCTCGACCTTATCCGGTTATTTATTCTCAAGTCTTTCTTAGCGATACTCGATCACCTCCTTGATTTTATCTTACCTTTTCTTTTATCTCTTTGTCGATCATTTGCATGAATTCTTCAAGCGTCATTATACCCATATCGCCCTGGGCCTTTGACCGTATCGAAAGGACCTCTCCGGCGGCTTCCTTCTCCCCGATAATTATCATATACGGGATCTTTTCGATCTCGGCGTCCCGTATCTTCTTCTGCAACCGCTCGTTCCGTGAATCGAGAGCCACCCTTATTCCATTCTCAACGAGGCGCGACTCGATCTTTTTAGAATATTCCAGCGTCTTGTCGGATATCGGTATTATCTGGCATTGCACGGGCGCCAGCCACAGCGGCATTGCTCCCGCAAAATGCTCTATGAGCGCGCCCATGAACCTCTCGAGAGAACCCAGGATGACCCTGTGAAGCATTATCGGGCGGTGCTCTTTGCCGTCCTGGCCTACATAGGTAAGATTAAACCTCTCCGGAAGGGCAAAGTCGCACTGAATGGTGGCGCATTGCCATTCGCGCTTGAGCGCGTCTTTTAATTTGATGTCTATTTTCGGGCCGTAGAATGCGCCTTCGCCTTCGTTTATGGTGTAATTGAGATATTTCCGTTTCAAAGCCTGGATGAGCGCGCGTTCGGCAGATTCCCAGTCCGCGTCGTTCCCGATCGATTTTTCCGGCCGTGTCGAGACCTCGACGGAGAAATCCTCAAAACCGAAGACATTCAAAGTATCTATTACGAAATTGATGACCTTGATTATCTCGTCCTCGACCTGGTCGCGCAGGCAGAATATGTGGGCATCGTCCTGCGTGAATCCTCTTACCCTGAGAAGGCCGTGCAGGACCCCGGATTTTTCGTTCCTGTAGACGGTGCCGAGCTCAAAATATCTGATCGGAAGTTCTTTGTAGCTCCTTGTCTTCGACCTGTAGACCAATATGTGACCCGGGCAATTCATCGGCTTTATGGCATATTCCTGCTTCTCGATCTCGAACATGTACATGTTCTCTTTGTAATAATCATAATGCCCGGATTCGACCCAGATGTCGCTCTTCATTATGTGGGGCCCCAGGACGAGCTCGTAGCCTCTCTTCAGGTGTTCTTTCTTTATATAATCTTCTATTATGCTCCTGAGCCTCGCTCCCTTCGGGTGATATAATACAAGGCCCGGCCCCACCTCTTCGTTAAAACTGAAATATTCGAGCTGTTTGCCCAGGATCCTGTGGTCCCTCTTGGCGGCTTCTTCTATCAACGTCAAATAACTTTGCAATTCTTTCTCCGACTCGAACGCAGTGCCGTAGATCCTCTGAAGCATCGGGTTGGTCTCTATGCCGTGCCAATACGCTCCCGCTATCGATAAGAGTTTAAACGCCTTTATCTGGCCCGTCGATTCTATGTGCGGGCCGCGGCAGAGGTCTATAAAATCTCCGTCCTGATAGATGGTCACTTTATCTTCGGGGATCTTTTCGATCAGCTCTACCTTGTATTTTTCTTTCATCTTTTTGAAGAGCTTGACGGCTTCCGTCTTCTTCATCTCTTTGCGCTCGAATTTATAATTCTTCTTTATGATCTCGCGCATCCTGTTCTCTATCAGTTCCAGGTCTTCGGGCGAAAATGGGATTTCGTTATCAAAATCGTAATAGAAGCCATCTTCTATCGACGGGCCTATCCCGAGTTTTGCATCCGGCCACAGGCTCTTTACCGCCTGCGCCATCACGTGCGACGTACTGTGTCTTAAAGTTGATAAATCCATTGAAAATTTCTCCGAAATTTTCATACCGATAACGAAATAGTAAATTTGAAATTTTCTCTATAAAATTCCAGATTGAAAAGAACGCTATCGGTACATCTTTTTTTGCCGCTATATACCAAAGCCTAACTCGGTGGTGCCGGGAGGGGGGGTCGAACCCCCGTGGCCTTGCGGCCGAGGGATTTTAAGTCCCTTGCGTCTGCCAATTCCGCCATCCCGGCAGAAAAATTTCCTCACGACACTTTTTATGGTGGACGCGACAGGACTCGAACGTCGTCCCACCGCTACCGTCTAGCTAAGGGCGGGACTCCTTGAAGGAAAACCCTGATGGTTTTCCTTCAACGCTCGCCTATCTTATACACCTGCTCGCTGCTTCCTTTCCTTCCGCATAGAAGCTTTGGTGCGCCGATAGGAGGAAAAATTCTTTTTCCTCCTAAAACCTTTTTTTTGGTTCTCGTCCCACCTCTCTACACCACACCATTCCAGACTAAAATAACAGAATGGTGGACGCGACAGGACTCGAACCTGTGACCTCTTCCATGTCAAGGAAGCGCTCTAACCAACTGAGCTACGCGTCCCAAAACAACCCGGTTTTGGAAAAGGAACCTTAAGGAAAAACCTTTTAAATCAAAAGGTTTTTCCTTAAAACGATTTTGGCGATTAGCCCGCCGTTATTTAACTCCAGCGGCCGAAGGCCAAAAAACACATTCCACATTTTTTGGGCCTGAGGCCAAATTTGTTAGTGGAGGCGCGGAGCGGAATTGAACCGCTGTATAGGAGTTTTGCAGACTCCTGCCTTACCGCTTGGCTACCGCGCCAGTTAATTCTCCAGTAGTAGGTGCCTACTCACGAACTTTTCGTGGATGGCTACCGCGCCGGTAATTTTACTTTTCACAGGCTAAATTCTGACTATAGCCCAAGTTTCGAGACCTTGTCAAGGATAATCTTGGCAAGCTCTTTTTTGGTCTTTCGACGGTGCGTTTCTTTGCGTAACAGCCTGTCGATCATCAGGATATCCGTCGGCCCGGCACCGAATAACCCGCACCTTTTACTAAGCTTATTGGCAACTATCAGATCGAGGTTCTTCCGCTTCAATTTTGACAGCGCGTTCTTTTCAAGATTCTCCGTTTCAAGGGCAAATCCAACCAAAACGCTTCTTTTGTGTTTTCCCAACTCCTCTAATATATCCGGGTTCTCTTCTAACTTCAGTGTTTTATCTCCCCTGTGTCGTTTTATCTTTTTCCAGCCCGGTGAACGCACTCTCCAATCGCAAACTGCGGCAGCCATTATCACGCATCCGGCTCGCCTTGCCTCTTTCTTCACTTCACGCCTCATCTCGCAAGCGCTTTCAACCCTGACGAGTTTCACTCTTCGCGGCACCTCAAGGCACGTGGGGCCGCTTATTAAAGTCACATCATAGCCGCGGCGGGCCGCTTCTCCGGCGATCTCGTAGCCAAATGTTCCCGTAGAGTAGTTTGATATAAATCTGATAGGGTCTATCTTCTCGCGGGTGGGGCCTGCGGTTACAAGGACGGAGTTCACTTCAGAAGCCTCTGCGCTTCGGCCACTATCTCTTTGGTATCGGCAATATGGCCGGTGTCTACGTGGCCGCATGCAAGATACCCTTTTATCGGGCCGATAAAATGATACCCGATCGCTTTCAGTTTCGCTATGTTGGCCTGGACGATCTTGTGCTTATACATCTTTTCGTTCATGGCCGGCGCTATCAGGACGGGCGCCTTGGCAGCGAATACGATGCACGTCAATATGTCGTCGCATATCCCGTTCGCCAGCTTGCCTATGACGTTAGCGGTGGCCGGCGCTATCAGAATGAGCCCGGCCTTGTCCGCGATCTGTGTATGTATGGGATCCCATTTTTCAGGGCCGCGAACATATCCGTGATGACTTTATTGCGTGACAGGGTCTGAATGGAAAGCGGCGTAATGAATTCCTGCGCTTCTTTTGTCAAGACGGCCTGGACCTCTATCTCTTTTTTTCTGAGCGCACTTATGATGTCGCAGGCCCTGTATGCCGCTATGCTGCCCGTAACGCCCAATATGACCGGCCCGTTCTTCTTCGTCATTTCTTCTCTTTCACCTTGTATTCGATCCTGCCTTCGGATATCTCTTTAAGCGCGGCGTTTATCGTCTTTGCTTCCGGCTTGTCGCCCGTGAGGTTTGCCGCCCCGTCGCTCAACTCCACGGCCCTGAGCGAGGTAAGAACGACGAGCTTGTAGAGGCTGCCCACTTTATTCAATAATTTCTGAATATCTATATCCTGCATACTACTCCGCCTTTCTCTTTAACTCCGACAGAATTATCTTCTTTAACCGCTTATACGCGGTATCCAGACGGTCGTTCGTGACCGTGAAATCGTATTTCGTCTTATAGGCGATCTCTTTCCTGGCCAGTTTCAATCGTTTCGAGATCGCGCTCTTATCCTCCGATCTTCTAAGTTTGAGCCTCTTTTTTAACGCGGACAGGGATGGCGGCAGTATAAATATGAGGACGTTATTCCCCGGATATTGCCGCTGTACCTTCATCGCGCCCTTTACATCTATGCTCAGGAGGACGCTCGCGCCTTTTTTTAAGCGCTCCTCGATAAATTTTTTCGGCGTCCCGTAGAGATGCCCGAAATTTTCCTCATATTCCAAAAAACCGTTCTTCTTTATCGCGCTGCGGAAATACCTTTTTGAAACAAAATGATAATCTCTGCCGTCTTTCTCACCCGGGCGGGGTTCTCTCGTCGTCATTGAAACAGAGCGTTCGAGGCCTAGGTCATCTTTCAGGAGTTTGTTGCATAATGTGGTCTTGCCTGATCCGGACGGGGCGGAAATTACGAATAATTTAGCGTTCATTCTAGGTTCTTGGCCTGCTCGCGTATCTTTTCGATCTCACCTTTTATCTCTATCACGTTTTTCGATATCTTAAAATCGCTCGCTTTTGAACCGATCGTATTGATCTCGCGGTGAAGCTCCTGAGCTATGAAATCCATTTTCTTGCCGACCTCGCCGCCGTCCGAGATGGTCTTATTGAAATTGATAAGGTGGTTCGCTAGCCTTGTTATCTCTTCGGAGATATCGCTGTTCTTCGCGAATATTGCCACTTCCATCTCGAGCCTGCCCATATCGATGTCGCGCCCCCCCGTCAGGTCCTTCACCCTTTCGGCAAATCTCTTCCTGTATTCGTCTATGTTAAGATGTGCCCTCGATTTTATCGAGGCGAGCATCGTCTCTATCTTTTTGGTCCTCTTCGCAAGGTCGACCTGGAGCGCCTTGCCTTCTTTTGCCCTGTCGTAGACGAGCCTTTCTATTGCTATGTCGAGCGCTTTCTTGATCTTCGGCCAAAAACTGGTCAAACCTTTTTCGAGAGAGTCGAAGCTCAATACGCCGGGCAGTGCAATTATGTCTTTTATGTTTATCTCTTCCTTTAATCCGAGATGCTTCTTTAAACCTTCGAGTTCATTATGGTAATTTTTGGCGGCCTTCCTGTTTATCGATATCCTGCCTCCCTTCAGCAAGGCGCCGTCATAGGTGAGATTTAAATTTACCTTCCCCCGTTTTATCTTTTTCTGAAGTATCTCTTTTATCCTGTCCTCGAACGCGGTGATCCCGTTCGGAAGTTTTAGTGAGGCGTCGAAGAATTTATGATTTACCGTTTTAATTTCGGCCGTCACCTTGCCGGCCCTGAAACGCGCTTCTCCTTTGCCGAAACCGGTCATCGATCTTATCACGATACCCTCTTCATTTTATGCCCAGACCTTCTTCTCACACGTGCCCTTTACCGCCTTGACCGGGTAAAAGTCCTGTATTATCTCGCCGGGCTGGAACCAGAGTTTTATCTCCCGCTCGGCTTCCGCCATGTTCGCCGAGGCGTGTATAACGTTCTCGTAAACGCCTTTTGTCGTTATCCTGCCATAGGCCCCGCGTATCGAAACCGCATCCGCCTCTTCGGGATTTGTCGCTCCGCAGATCTTCCGTACCTTCTCGATGGCGTCTTCTCCCCAATATACAAGGGCCATTACTTTCTTCTTATGGTATTCGCCCATAAGATATTTTAAGAGGTCCTCGAAGAACGGCTTGTCTTTCAGTTCCTTATAATGCTCCGCGGCCAGTTCCCTGGAGACCTTGACAATCTTGGTTGCCACTATGTCGAGCTTCGTCTCCGAAAGGCGCGTTAGGACATTGCCCGTGAGGGATTTTTTCAATCCGTCCGGTTTTATAAGGACTAATGTCTGCTGAAGCATATAGCTCCTATATGTCCAAAATTTGTCGAAGAAAATTTTGGATTTGCCGCGCAATCTAAGATATCCAGATTTTCCTCTGTGAAAATATGGATATCATATAGTAATAGAATAGTATATTGTATAGATTAAACGCCTTTTCGTCAAGAATATTAAAAGAGAAGTTTACGGTTTGGATTTCTCGGAAAAGACGTCGAGGATGCGGTTGAGGTCCTCAGTCGAATAGTATTCGATCTGGATACGGCCTCTTTTGTTGCCGTGGAATATCCTTACCCGGGTACCGAAGAGCTGTTGTAGCTTGTTTTCTATATCCACGATATTCTGATCTTTTTTGTTTACGGCGTCTGTGGTATTCAATTCCCGTTTTGCCACCGCCTTTTCAGCCTCCCTGACAGACAGTCCCTTTTTTATTATTATATCGGCAAGTCTCAGACGCGCCGCCTCCGTCGGAAGAGCAAGGATCGCTTTGGCATGGCCTGCGGTAAGCATATTTCTGGATATGAAGTCCTGTATCTTCTTCGGTAACCCAAGAAGGCGGATTATATTGGCTATCGTCGAACGATCCTTGCCCAACACTTTGGCAATCTTATCCTGCGTGAAATTGAAATCGGTAATGAATTTCTGAAACGCGTGGGCCTCTTCCATCGCATTCAGCTCTTCGCGCTGGATATTTTCAATTAGAGAGAGCTCGAGCATATCTATATCGGCCACGTTCCTGACTATCGCAGGGATCTTGTCATGTCCCAGGGTCTTCACGGCTCTCAGGCGCCGTTCACCCGCTATAAGTTCATATCCCCCCTCTTGCACTCGCCTCACCAGCACAGGCTGAACAACACCTTTCTCTTTTATTGAGTTGATAAGGTCTTCTAGCTTTTCTTTATTAAACTCTATTCGTGGCTGATATTTGTTTGTTCTAATTTCAGCTATTGAAACGCTTAAAACTGACTCTCTGTTATCTTGAGAATATTCTTTTGTTGGAATAAGTGCGCTAAGACCTTTTCCAAGTGCTTTCTTTTCCATCACTTAATCTCCCATTCATTTATTTTTTGCAACTCGTTGTCAGAATTAGTATTAGAAATATTTGGGGTGGTTTTGATTCCCAATAATTCGTTCATAAAATTCTGATATCTCTGAGCGCCTATTGAATTTTTATCATAAAGCGCTATCGGTTTACCAAAGCCAGGAGCTTCGGTCAATCTGATATTTCTCGGAATTACGGTATCGTAAACTTTGTCTTTGAAGAAATTTCGGACTTCTTTAATAACCTCATTGGTTAGATTTGTCCTAAAATCTGCCATTGTAAGAAGANNAAGAACGCCTTCAATTTCCAGGCTGGAATTTAAATTTTCCTTTACAAGATTAACGGTGTTAACAAGCTGGCTTAGTCCTTCCAAGGCATAATATTCGCATTGTATTGGTATCAGCACTGATCCGGCTGCTGCAAGAGCATTGACAGTCAATAGGCCAAGAGATGGGGGACAGTCAATAATAATAAAGTCGTATTCTTCGGATATGGGAGAAATGGCCTTTTTTAATCGGTATTCCCGGCCCATTATACCGACGAGCTCAACCTCGGCGCCGGTCAAACTGATCGTAGAGGGGATAAGGGATAGGTTTTGTATGTCGGTCTTGACTATTATCGGGTGAGGGTCTATCTCGTCTATCAAAAGGTCGTAAACGCTCTGTTTTATGTTGTGTTTATTGACGCCCAGGCCACTTGTAGCGTTACCTTGAGGGTCTATATCGATTAAGAGGATCTTCTTGCCGGAAAGGGCTAAATAAACGGCAAGATTGATGGCTGTGGTAGTCTTCCCAACCCCGCCTTTTTGATTACAAATAGCTATGACTTTAGACATTAAATTTCTGTTTTCCTGGAACGTTCCACGTGGAACTTGTTCTCGCTACAACAGTTTTAACTTAAATATACCTAATGAAACGTCTTTTGTCAAGGCTACTGCGCCTTGCGCAATATAGCGGCTTGTTCTATTATGGTCAATAGCGTATTCACCGACCAGTATAATACCAGCCCTGACGGCATATTGTAGAATATGAAACCGAACATTATCGGCATTATAATAAGCATCATCTTCTGCTGCTGCTTTTGCTCTTCGGTAATAGCTGAGCCGGCAGATGCGGTCGATATCTTTTGTTGAATAACCATGGCTGCCACCATGATAAGCGGCAAAATATTTATAGAATCGCCAATGATCGGGAAAGAGACGGGGAGAGGTATTGCCTCCGGAGAAGATAGATCCCGGATCCACAAAAAGCTTGCGCCTCTTAACTCTATCGATTTCATTAGCGCCTGGTACAGCGCGATAAAAATCGGCATCTGCAAAAGTATCGGCAGGCATCCGCTAAACGGGTTTATATGAANNCAGTATTTTTTGTAAAGCTCCATTATCTCTTTATTCAATTTTTGCGGCTGGTCTTTAAACTGAGTCTTCAGCTTCTCCATTTGCGGATGCAGTTCCTGCATCTTTTGCATGGATTTGAAACTATTCATTGTGAGAGGGAATAGGATCACATTAAGAAGCACTGACAGGATAATTATGGATAAGCCCCAATTGCGCACTACTGAATAGCACAGCCTTAGAACGACTATAATCCCTTTGCTTATGCCTCCGAACATGCCGTAATTGACCGACTCTTCTACGCCATACCCAAACTCTTTTAGCGTTGCGATATCGCTCGGCCCAACATAGAGACTGTATTTATGTTCAATAAAGTCTCCGGGCTGGATCGTCGTCTTTTCAGAGTCTACGCCGGTTATCAAATTACCTTCGGGATCTTCATAGCAAAATTCGCCCCGCGTTTGAGCAAAGGGTTTTAAAATCAAAGAGAAGTATTTATTCTTTAGAGCGCTCCATCCGACCATGCCCAAGTTTATTATTCGTTCGCCTCGTCTCGGTCTTTTAAAGCCTACCGTTTTGCCGTCAACCTTTGATCTGACTTCTATGAGCCTTTTGTCCTGAGCATTCTTTTCGGTTAGGTCTGCGCCTCCTATAATGCTATACGCAAACTCTTTCGGGCTAGCCGACAGGTTTTTTACCAAAATTTCTAACTCTATATTGTACAAATACTTATGTAAAATATATTTCTTCTTGATCGCGTAATCCTTTGTGGTGAGGGCATATGTTATTGTCAGGCCCTCGGTCTTGAGCTCGTAGTCGACAAGGTCGAAGGTTTGACCGCTCAACAGATCGCTCATATTGAAGAGATGTTCTTTAGGGTTGGCTATACGAACCAGGTCGAGGGGTTCTTTTGAATTCAGCGTTTTGTAATCTTTCAGTTTTATATCTTTTATCGAGCCGCCGATATTGCTGAAGGTTATCACATATTTATCCGTTATCGCCTCGGTCTCTTTCTCTGCGGGCAAATTCTGAGACTCTGCAACCGGCAGGATTTCGACTCCTTTTTGGGGGACGGTCCCTTTTGGCGCGGTTACAGGCGCAGGCGGAACGGGTTTTACCAGAAAGTATTGAAAGGCTACTATGATAAGGATCGATAAGGCTATCGCGGTGATCAGTTTTTTTTCCATGTTTTCCTTTGTCTTGCCGTTTACCCCGCAGCCAGTCCCGCCTTCGGCGGGACGGGCGGGATTTCGCTCCACAGCCTTACGGCTGTGGATCTTTAGGCTACCGGGTCATACCCGCCTTTTGAAAAAGGGTGGCAGCGGAATATTCGTTTCGTTCCTTCCAAGGTTCCTTTTAAAACTCCGTGTTTTTCGATCGCGTCGATAGTGTACTGAGAGCAGGATGGATAGAATCTACAACATTGTAACTTATACGGCGACAAACAGTTACGATAAAACCTTAATATAAAAATGGCTATCCTTTTCATACTATTAGCCTTGTCTCTTTGGCGAGCTTTAGAAAGGCGGACTCCGCGGACTTATACGTCAGGCTTGCGCGCAGATCTCTTTTTACGACCATGACAATATCGAACCCGCTCTTTAGGTTGCGTTTGGTCTTTCTGTAAACTTCTTTGAAGAGCCTGCGTATGCGGTTTCGGGAAGTCGCGCGCTTAATGTTCTTCGAGCCTATTGAAAACCCAAGACGATTGTGCCCTGACTCATTTGCCAGACAGTATAAAATAATACCGTTATCTTTTGCCGAGAGACCCTTTTTATATACCCGGCTGAACTCTTTTGTCTTTAAAAGGTGCTCTCTTTTAGGGAATCCCTCGTCGGAGATCATACGGTGAGTTTATGGCGGCCCTTCTGTCTTCTTCTCTTTAATACGGCCCTGCCCCAGCGGTCCTTCATCCTCTTCCTGAACCCGTGTTTTCTCTTCCGTTTCAGATTCGATTTAGCCGTCAGATTATACTTCATTTTTTTCCTTTCCGTGAAAAATTTGGTTGTTCCGGTAGCGTAATTATAACATAAAAACTTCTTGCGTCAACTTAAAAAGATGTGGCAAAATTTTTCTTTCAGTCAGGCATTTACTTTTGGGTGGTGCCTTCGCTTGTCGCTTCGGCACGCACCCAAAAGTTCTGCCATCTGAGAAATGGAAAAATTTTGCTGAAATACGCTGGGGCGGAGCTCTCCAGCCGAACGAAAAAGAATTTTTCTACGCCTCAGTAGGGCAGATACCGGCAGGTTTGCCCTTGAGGCGATAAGGTTTTGCCGAGATTAAAACTACCACCCAACATTATTGGCGCTATAGTTACCATAACGGCAAGCTATAGATAAAAGCTGCCATTAAACTAAACATAATTGGCGGCAAAACCCGCCGAAAGGGCACCTGCCGGTCAATCTGCCCTCGCGGGAAGAAAAATTCTTGGACTATATTTTCCTGTTGCAAAAAATCTCTCCATTCATTATAATAATGTCCCACTGCCGGTCATGGAGGCCGCGCAGTGCTCCATTGACACCTTTTTATGGAGCCGGGGGTTGTGCACAAGTTGTGCATAACTTCTGATTTTGTGTTGAAAATGTGCTTATTTAGCTGTGGATAACATTTTTCGAAGGGGAATGTATGGCGCCGGAAAGCGTTTCGGTCTGGTTGCGAGCTCAGGAGATCATTAAAAAAGATCTTGCGAATGACCAGACTTACAACATATGGTTTGGCCCGATAAAATTTGTTTCGCTCTCGCTGGACGCCATTGTGCTGGAAGTGCCCAACAAGTTTTTCCAGGGGTGGCTCCTCGACCGCTACATGCCGCTCATAACGGGCAGTATCCGCAAGGCCCTTGGTAAAGAACTGAAGGTAGATTTCGTTCTGAGCGAAGTGTCGGAAGAGGATGAACCGAAAAAGGCAAAAACCGAGGAGTCGAAGAAAGAGGCAAAGCCTTTTTGGCCATTCGCGCGCCAACCTCAGGACGCGGCAAAAGAGATAGGCCTCAGCCCTAAATATACTTTTGACAGTTTCGTCATCGGACCCTCCAACAGGTTCGCGCACGCGGCCTCAATGGCAGTCTCCGAATCTCCGGCAAAGGCCTATAACCCGTTTTTCATTTACGGCGGCGTCGGCCTTGGCAAAACCCATCTCATGCATGCCATCGGCCAGAGCGTTCTCCACAAGATGCCCAAGGCTAAGGTCCTCTATATATCGAGCGAAGAATTTACCAACCAGCTTATAAGCTCCATCCAGAATCGGTCGACGCAAAAATTCAGGGAGAAGTACCGCAATGTTGACGTTCTTCTCATAGATGATATACAATTCATAGCTGGCAAAGAATCGACGCAGGAAGAGTTTTTTCACACGTTCAACGCCCTTTATGACGCGCACAAACAGATAGTCGTGACGAGCGACCGACCGCCGAAAGAGATACAATCTCTTGAAGAAAGGCTCGTTTCGAGGTTCGAGTGGGGCCTGGTAACCGATATCCAGCCGCCCGATTTCGAGACGCGCATTGCGATAATAAAAAAGAAGTCGGAAAAAGAAACGATCGCGCTACCCGAAGACGTATTCTATTTCCTCGCCGAGAAGGTTAAGACCAACATAAGAGAGCTGGAGGGCGCGCTAATAAGAGTGGTCGCCTATTCGAAGCTCATCGGCAAAGAAGTGTCGGTGGACCTGGCAAAAGAAGTTTTGAAGGACATGATAATAGAGGGCGAGAAGAAGGTAACGATAGACTTGATCCAAAAAAAAGTGAGTGAGTACTTTGACATAAAGCTTTCGGACATGCGCGCAAAGAAAAGGTCGAGGGCGATCGCCTATCCTCGACAGGTCGCGATGTATTTAGCCAGGCAATTGACTGATTTTTCTCTTCCCGAAATAGGCGACCAGTTCGGCGGCAGGGACCACACGACAGTTATCCATGCGTATGAAAAGATTGAAGAGGATTTGAAGAGCAAGGCCGGGTTCAAGACAATGGTCGATAAGCTCATACAAAGCATTAAGAGTTGATATCTTGTTGGTTGTGTTGATAAGTTTTTAGGGTTTGGTTGGTTTCTGTATTTTATAACCCATTTGGGTGGTTGTGGTTAAAAAGTTACTGACTTATCAACAGGTACTACTATTGCTTTTACTTTTTATATAAATAAGGAATACGTAATAGAAGGGAGTGTTTGGGGATGAAATTCAATACAACAAAAGATGCGTTGTTAAAAGGCATACAAGAGGTCCAATCAGCGATCAGCACAAAATCTAGCCTTCCAATCCTATTGAACATTCTATTGGAAGCTACAGAGGAGAATTTGGTACTCACAACCACAGATCTTGATATAGGTATAACCTCAAAAATACCAATTAAACCGCAAATAACCGGTGCGATAACAATACCCGCAAAAAAATTCTCCGACATAATCAAAGAACTCCCGGAGAACGAGCAGATATCCATCTCAGTTAAAAAGAACAACCTTGTAAACATCGAATGCGGCAAGAGTGTTTTTAAGATAATGGGTCTTCCTAAAGAAGAGTTCCCGCAACTGCCGGAGTTTAAAGACAAAGACTCACTGACGCTGCAGCAAAAAAAATTGAGATCGATGCTGCGGTTAACAAGGTTTGCGATAAGCCATGACGAGTCAAGGTATGTGTTGAACGGCGTCCTTTTCGTTATAAAACCGACATATATAAGGATGGTTGCCACCGATGGAAGGCGCCTGGCCATGGTCGAAGACAAAATGCAGCTTCCAAAGACGCTCGAACGGAAATTTATAGTGCCGACCAAGGCGGTCAACGAGCTCGACAGGGCCCTCAGTGAAGAGGGCGACGTGAAGATATTCTTCAACGACAACCAGATATTCTTTGACATGGGAAAGACGCGGATAGTCTCCCGGCTCATAGAAGGCGAATTCCCAAATTATGAGCAGGTCATACCAAAAGAGGCTAAGGACAAGCTGATAACACCTAAAGACACATTCTTGTCGGCCGTGAAAAGGGCGGCCCTCTTTACGAACCAGGATTCGGCGGCCGTGAAGATGGACCTCAGCAAAGACAAGATCGTGATCTCCAAGAACACTCCGTATCTGGGCGAGGCAAGGGTGGAGGTGGAGGTGGAATACAAAGGCAAAGAGATCTCGGTAGGTTTCAATCCGGATTACCTGGTGGACTTACTAAAAAATATCGATGAAGAGAAGATAGCGTTTGAGGTCACCGATCCCGACAAGCCCGGCGTAGTGAGGATAGGCACGGAATATATATATGTAGTGTTGCCGATGCAGATAACCTGATGATGGCGTGAATGGTGAAAGCGAGATCCAAAGCCAGATCGATAGAGAACATAGTAAAAGACGTAATAAAAAATTTAAGCGGGAAAGGCAGGGTAAGCGAGGAAGAGATAAATAAAGCTTGGAGAGGCGCCGCAGGCGATGCGGCCGCGGCGCATACGAAGCCGGTTTCGGTAAAGAGGTCCGTATTAACGATCAACGTCGATTCTTCGGGCTGGCTTTATGAACTCACGATCAAAAAAAGAGAGTTATTAAAAAAGCTCGAGGGTCAAATAAGAGGAAAGCAATTAAAGGGGTTAAAGTTCAGGATAGGAGAGATAAAATAGGGTTTAGGGTGTAGGGTTTAGGGTGTAGGCAAATAGAGGAGAGAGATGAAAGAAAAAAAGGAAGCAAAGACGGGGCTAAAGACCGGGGAGGCGTATTCTAAGGAACAGGCGAAGGCCGACGCTGTCAAGAAGTACGATGCGACGACAATAACCGTTCTCGAAGGTGTGGACGCGGTCAGAAAGAGGCCTGCCATGTACATAGGCGATACGACCCAGCGCGGCCTGCACCATCTCGTCTATGAAGTCGTCGACAATTCTATAGACGAATGTATGGCCGGTTACGCCTCAAACATCGATATTATAATCCACGGCGACAATTCGGTATCCGTGATCGACGACGGCCGCGGCATCCCTGTAGATATCCATAAAACGGAAGGCAAGCCGGCCGTAGAAGTGGTCCTGACAAAACTGCACGCCGGCGGCAAGTTCGACCACAGGGTCTATAAAGTGGCTGGCGGCCTGCACGGGGTAGGCGTGAGCGTCGTCAACGCGCTTTCGGAATGGCTCGAGGTGGAGGTCAAGCGCGACGGGAAGATCCACCACCAGGAATATGAAAAAGGCAGGGCCTCGTCGAAGCTCAAGGTTATCGGCACCGCAAAGAAGACGGGCACGCGCGTGACATTCAAGGCCGATGAGGAGATATTCGGGAAAGGCAAGGTGGTCTATAGTTTTGACACGCTCGCCAATCGCTTAAGAGAACTCGCATTTTTAAATAAAGATATCAGGATAACGCTGAAGGACGAGAGGGCAAAAGATAAAGAAGTGGAGTTCAAGTTCTCGGGTGGCGTCGTCTCGTTCGTCGAATTTTTGAACAAGAACAAGAACGTTCTTCACAAAAAAGTGATATATTTCTCGAAGGAAAAAGATAAGATCGTCGCCGAGGTAGCGATGCAGTATAATGACAGCTACGGCGAAAACATCTTTACTTTCGCCAATAATATAAATACGATCGAAGGCGGAACGCACCTTACGGGGTTCAAGTCGGCTCTCACCAGGACGATCAACCAGTACTGTAAAAGTAAAAATATGCTGAAAGATTCGGAAGTCGGCATTTCAGGCGATGACGCGAGAGAAGGCCTCACTGCGGTCATCAGCGTGAAAGTTCCGAACCCGCAGTATGAGGGGCAGACAAAAACAAAACTCGGCAACTCAGAGGTTGAAGGTATTGTTGAATCGATAGTGAATGAAGCGCTCGGCGGTTTTCTCGAGGAGAACCCGCCCATAGCCAATAAGATAATAGAGAAGGCCATCCTAGCCGTGCGTGCGCGGGAAGCCGCGAGAAAAGCGCGCGAACTCACCAGGAGAAAAGGCGCCCTCGAGGGGGCGGCGCTCCCGGGCAAGCTGGCCGATTGCCAGGAGTCCGACCCGAGCCTCTGCGAGCTGTATCTCGTTGAAGGGGATTCGGCCGGCGGTTCGGCCAAACAAGGCCGTGACAGAAGGTTCCAGGCTATATTGCCGCTCAAAGGGAAGATCCTTAATGTAGAAAAGGCGCGGCTCGACAAAGCCCTCTCCAATGAAGAAATAAGGACGATCATAACGGCGATAGGGACGGGGATCGGCGAGGAATTCGATATAACAAAGCTCCGTTACGGCAAAATCATTCTCATGTGCGATGCCGATGTCGACGGTTCGCATATCAGGACGCTCCTTTTGACATTTCTTTACAGGCAAATGTCGGCCCTGGTCGAGAAAGAACATATATACATTGCTCAGCCTCCGCTCTATAAAATTAAAAGGGGTAAGCGCGAAGAGTACATACAGACCGAAGACAATTTTAATAATCTGCTATTGGAATTGGGCTCCGAAGGGATGACCCTTATACGCATAAAAGACAAAAACCAGTTTACAGATAAACAGTTGAAAGCGATCTTGGACGCCCTGGTAGAACTCGAATCCCTGGCAGGAGCCGTTGAGCGTCGTGGGGTAAGTTTCTCAAAATATATCAGTTTTAGGCATAAGAAGACCAAAAAACTGCCACTTTATATGGTAAAAGTGGAGTATGAAGACCAATTTCTATATAATGACGATGAGTTGGCAGAGTATGTTAAGCAAGACGAAAGGGCCTCGAAGAAAGAGACCAAAGAGAAGGAAGGAGAAGCCCAGGAAGAAAAAGGGAAGGGCTTAACCTATATTGAATTTTATGAAGCGAGAGAGATCGAAAAGATAGTGGAGCGCATCGAAAAGCTGGGGGTAGATGTTGAGGATTACCATGGCCAGGGAGAAGGGGCCAAACCAAAAGAGGGCGCGAAGAAAGATACCCAAAAACCAAAATATACGGTAAAATCCGAAAAGGGCCAGGAGAGCTTCTATTCTCTAAAAGAGATCCTTAAATTCGTCATGAACGTGGGCAAGGAAGGAATGACCATACAAAGATACAAAGGCTTGGGAGAGATGAACCCTCACCAGCTCTGGGAGACGACAATGGACCCGGATAAGAGGACGACGCTGAAGGTAACTTTAGAAGACGCCGTTGAAGCGGACGCTATGTTCACGGTCCTCATGGGCGAAGCCGTTGAGCCGCGCAGGGAGTTCATAGAGAAACATGCGCACGAAGTCAAAGTGCTGGATATATAGACTTAATAGATAACGAGGAGAACAATGTACACACGTAACGAAAAAATAATTCCCGTATACATAGAAGAAGAGATGAAGGATTCCTATATCAATTACGCGATGAGCGTCATCGTCGGCCGCGCGCTGCCCGATGTCCGCGACGGGTTGAAGCCGGTCCATCGCAGGATCCTTTACGCGATGAAGGAACTCGGCGTGGAGCACAACAAGCCGTATAAAAAATCCGCCAGGATAGTCGGCGACTGCATGGGCAAATATCATCCGCACGGGGACGCTGCGATCTATGATACCATCGTGAGAATGGCACAGGATTTTTCGCTGCGGTATACTCTTGTTGATGGCCAGGGCAATTTTGGGTCGGTCGACGGGGACGCGGCAGCGAGTATGCGTTATACTGAGGCGCGGCTCGAGCGCATAACGGACTGGATGCTGCTCGATATTGAAAAAGACACGGTAGATTTTACGCCAAACTTCGACGGGTCGCTCAAGGAACCGACGGTTCTGCCAGCATGCCTGCCCAACCTTCTGGTAAACGGTTCGAGCGGCATTGCCGTAGGCATGGCGACGAATATCCCACCTCACAACTTAAAAGAGATAACCGACGCGGTCATGTACGTAATAGACAACCCAGACTGCGAACCCAAAGACCTTCTCAAAAAAGTAAAGGGCCCGGACTTCCCGACGGGCGGCATAATCCGCGGTTACGAAGGCATCAAGAGCGCGTATATGACCGGGCGAGGGCGCCTCAAGATAAACGCCAGGGCATTCATCGAAGAACAGAAGAACGGCAAAGAGGCCATCATAATCAAAGAGATACCTTACCTTGTTAACAAAGCGAACCTTATAGAATCGATAGCCAACCTTATACAGGAGAAGAAGCTTGAAGGCATATCGGACTTAAGGGACGAATCGGACAAAGACGGGATGCGCATCGTAATAGAATTGAAGCGCGACATAAACGCCCACGTGGTACTTAACCAGCTCTATAAGCATACGCAGATGCAGGAGACGTTCGGCGTCATCATGCTGGCGCTGGTCGACGGGAGGCCGAAGGTCCTGAATTTAAAGGAGATGCTCGACGAGTTCATAAAACACCGCAAGGTCGTTATAGTGAGAAGGACAAAGTTCGACCTTGGAAAAGCCCAGGACAGGGCGCACATACTCGAAGGCTTAAAGATAGCGCTTAAGAACCTCGACAGGATCATAAAAGTAATAAAAGAATCCGAGAACCCGCAGGTTGCCAAGACGGAACTTATAAAGAAATTCGACCTCTCCGAAAAACAGGCGACCGCGATCCTCGAGATGCAATTGCAGCGCCTTACGGGCCTCGAACGCGACAAGATAGAGAAGGAATACCTCGAACTTATAAAAAGGATAGAGTTCCTGAAATCCATACTCGCCAGCGAAAAAAAGGTCTTCGAGATAATAAAAGATGAGATGAAAGAATTAGCCGAGAAGTTCGGTGACGAAAGGCGCACGGAAGTGGCGCCCGAAGCCGAAGAGCTCGACATAGAAGACCTCATTGCCGAGGAAGACGTTGTCATCACAATAAGCCACGCCGGCTACATAAAACGGCTTCCTGTCTCGAGCTATAAGAAACAACATCGCGGCGGGAAGGGCGTGACGGGCGCGGAGATGAAGGAAGAGGATTTTGTCGAGCATCTATTCATCGCTTCGACCCACGACTATATGCTCTTCTTCACCGATAAGGGCACGGTCCTCTGGCTGAAGGTCCACGAAATACCCGAGGCCGGCAGGCTTTCGAAGGGTAAGGCGATAGTGAACCTCCTTTCGCTCGGCGCCGGCAACAAGATAAGCGCATTCGTGCCGGTAAGGGAATTTAAGGATGGTAATTTCCTTGTCATGACCACAAAGAACGGCCTTATCAAAAAGACCACCCTTACCGCTTACTCCAATCCCAGGAAGGGAGGCATCATCGGTATAGGCCTTGAAAAAGACGACGTTCTCATCGGCGTCAAGATGACATCGGGCAACGACGAGATGCTTCTCGCGACAAAAGAAGGCAAGGCCATCCGGTTCAGGGAGGCCCAGGTCCGCGACATGGGCAGGGCCGCGAAAGGCGTAAGAGGAATAAGCCTGGGCAAGAAGGATGAGTGCATTGCCATGGAGGTCGTTAAACCCGACGAGATGGTCCTGACCGTTACGGGGCAGGGGTTCGGCAAGCGGACGCTATTCAAAGAATATCGGTTGCAATCACGGGGCGGGAAAGGCATCATAAACATCAAAGTTACGGGCAAGAACGGGGAGGCCGTCGGCCTTACGACGGTTTCCGACAAGGACGAGATCATACTAATGACCGCAAAAGGGATGATCGTCCGCTGCCCGATAAAGGATATCCGCACCACGGGCCGTTCCACGCAAGGCGTGAGATTGATGAGGCTGGATGCAGGCGACAAGGTAGTCTCCGTTGCAAAAATAGTCCCCGAAGATGAAAACGAGAAGATAGAGGTGCCGGCAGCCGCGGTATCTCAAACAGCCCCTGCCGTAAAAACGGAGAAGGAAGAACCGAAAAAAGAAATAAAGACCGACGAGAAGAAAGAAACGAAGGCCGAAATAAAAAAGAGCGTAAATAAAGAACCCAAGAAAAAGTTTATTAAACGCAAGAAATAATTCAGCGTCCCCATCGTCTAGTCTGGCCTAGGACATCAGATTTTCATTCTGACGACTGGGGTTCGAATCCCCATGGGGACGCCACTAAACGATTTGGGCTTCGGGCCGAAAAATGTGGAATTGTTTTTCGCCCTTCGCCCCCGCCTTCGGCGGGGCCTAATCGGCCAAATCGTTTTAAGGAAAACCTAAATCGGTTTTCCTTAATGTTCCTTTCCATTATGTTGAAATAGGAGAATTTGAATTATATGTGCGGAATAGTTGGGTATGTGGGAGAACGCAAGGCGCAGGATGTTCTGCTCAAGGGCTTAAGCCGGCTTGAGTATAGAGGCTACGATTCTGCCGGTATAGCGGTTCTCGAAGCCCGCAAAATAAACCTGATCAAGCGGCAAGGCAAGCTGCGCATATTAGCAAATGTCCTGAAGGCAGGCCCAGCTAAGGGCACCGTAGGGATAGGCCATACGCGCTGGGCGACTCACGGAGTTCCAAACGATGTAAATGCGCATCCACACGCCGATTGCACGGGCAAGATAGCCATTGTCCATAACGGTATCATAGAAAATTACCTCGATCTTAAGGCATCCCTGATAAAAGAGGGCCACAAATTCCGCTCTAAAACCGATACCGAGATAATAGCGCACCTGATCGAAAAATATTACAAAGGCAACCTTGAGCAGGCGGTTTTAAAGACCGTCAAACTGCTCAAAGGTTCTTACGCCATTGCCGCTATCCACGCCAATGAGCCGGACAAGGTTGTCGGCGCGAGGTGCGACTCTCCGCTTATCGTCGGGCTTGGCAAGGGCGAGAATTTTCTTGCCAGCGACGTGCCCGCCGTCCTGGACTACACGAAAGACGTCCTCTATCCCGATAACCACGAGATCATAACGATAACCAAAACAGGCGCGATCGTTAAAAATTATACGGGTCGCGTTGTTTCAAAAAGGCCGTCCAGAATAAAGTGGGATATAAAACAGGCAGAGAAAGCCGGCTATGAGCATTTCATGCTCAAAGAGATATATGAACAGGGCGATATCGTTGGAGGTATCCTGGACGAACGCCTGCACGATGGTAAGGTGCTCTTCGAAGAATTGAATATAAATCAGGGCGCGTTTAAGCACTTCAAAAAGATCGTGATCGTAGCGTGCGGCACCGCGTATCACGCAGGCCTTACCGGCAAATACATGCTTGAAGAATACACGCATATTCCGTGCTGGGTGGATACGTCAAGCGAATTTCGCTATCGCGATCCGATCGTCGATAAAGAGACTCTCGTCATAATAATTTCGCAATCCGGAGAGACGGCGGACTCGCTTGCCGCCCTGAGAGAAGCGAAGAGAAAAGGCGCGCGGACGCTCGGTATATGCAATGTCGTGGGAAGCTCCATAGCCAGGGAGGCCGACGGCGTCATCTATACGCACGCGGGCCCCGAGATCGCCGTCGCCTCGACAAAGGCCTACACGGCGCAACTAGCGATCTTGTACCTTCTGACACTTTACCTGGCGAGGCTTAAAAAGACGCTGCCGCCCTCCAGGATCAGCTATCTCATAAAAGAATTCCGAAAAGCCCCGTCCCTGATGGAAGAGCTTCTTAACGAACACAAGTCCGAATACAATAATATTGCCGCGTACGCGGGTGAGTTCAAAAAATATTATCATGAGAAACACAATAAATCTTACTTTCTCTATCTCGGCCGGAACATAAATTATCCCAATGCCCTCGAAGGAGCGCTCAAGTTAAAGGAGATATCCTACATCAGCGCCGAAGGTTATCCCGCGGGAGAGATGAAGCACGGGCCGATCGCCCTAATAGATGAAAATCCGTGGGTCGTCTGTATCGTGACCCAATCGAAAACATACGATAAAATGCTCTCCAATATCCAGGAGATCAAGGCAAGGGGCGGCATTGTCATAGCCATCACTACCGAAGGCGATAAAGAGATACTCCACCATAACGTCAATTACCTGATAGAGGTGCCGAAGATCGATGAGCTCTTCAGCCCGCTCCTGGTCGTGATACCCTTACAGCTTCTGGCTTATTATGTCGCCAAAGAGTTCGGATACGACATCGACCAGCCGCGCAATCTCGCTAAGTCGGTAACTGTGGAATAACAATGGGAACCGGGAAACTATACGTCGTCTCCACCCCGATCGGGAACCTCGAAGACATCACCCTTCGTGCGATCGAGACATTGAAAGCCGTCAATCTTATAGCCGCAGAAGATACCCGCCACACAAAGATCATCCTCGACTGTTATAACATAAAGAATCCCACGACGAGTTATTTTATATATAATGAGATACATAAAGCCGAGTACCTATTGAAGGTCTTAAAGGAAGGCAAAGATGTCGCGCTCGTCTCGAATGCCGGGACGCCCGGCATATCGGATCCGGGCTATAGGATAATCCGCCTCGCGATCGAGAACGGCGTTACCGTCGTCCCCATACCCGGCCCGTCGGGCCTGATCACTGCGCTTACGGTTTCGGGTAAACCTACGGATAAATTCACCTTCGAAGGTTTTCTATCCAATAAGGGAGCGAAGAGAAAGAACCAATTAATGAAATTAAAAGAAGAGAGCCGAACGGCGGTTCTCTATGAATCGCCCCACAGGATACTGAAATTGCTGGTGGATATCCTGGAAGTCTATGGCGATCATGAAGTCGTACTTGCCAGGGAGCTTACGAAAAAATTCGAAGAAGTAAGGCGCGAAAAGGTATCGGCATCGATCGCACACTTCACAGCCCACCCGCCAAAGGGCGAATTTATCGTCATAGTTTAGTAAAAATTTTGATTGACAAAACAAAGATGATATGATATATTAATTCCCAACATAACCTTTTAATCCCGGTCCAGAGAGGCCGGAAAAGGAGAGTGAAATGAATACGGACCCACTTATCTATTGTGCGAAACTAGGTAAGGGGGTTTTTTATTAGTCAGGAGATACTTATGACTCTTAAAGAAAAGACTAAAATACTGGATCAGGAGGCACTCGATAGGTCGCTGGAGAGGATCGCTCACGAGATAGTCGAAAAGGCCAAGACAACCGAGAATATTGCGATAGTCGGCATCAAGAACCGCGGCGCATATTTGGGCGAAAGGCTTGCGCGAAAGCTCGAGAAGGTGGCCGGGTTAAAGGTGCCGGTGGGCGCGCTAGACATCACTTTATACAGGGACGACCTCACCGAGGTATCGGAACAACCCGTCGTTCATGCCACAGAGATAGATTTTGATATAGATGAGAAGAAAATAATCTTAGTTGACGACGTCCTCTATACGGGGAGGACCATCCGTTGCGCTCTCGACGCCTTGATAGATTTCGGCAGGCCCAGCCAGATACAGCTCGCGGTCCTCATCGATAGGGGGCACAGGGAGCTTCCCATAAGGGCCGATTATGTCGGGAAGAACGTACCGACATCGCTGAAAGAAGTCGTCGAAGTCAGGCTGGAGGAGACTGACGGTAAGGACGAAGTTGTCCTCTGCGCGAAGGAAGAAGATGCAGACTAACGAGAAGAAGATAATCTGGAAGAAAAAGGACCTTTTAGGGCTCGAATATCTTTCAAAAGAAGAGATCGAGCTCATATTGTATACAGCCGCGAGTTTTAAAGAGGTCACGACCCGCCAGATAAAGAAAGTGCCCGCCCTGCGCGGCAAGACAGTGGTGAACCTCTTCTATGAGCCTTCGACAAGGACGCGCACCTCGTTTGAACTTGCGGCAAAACGGCTCTCTGCCGACGTGGTAAATATCGAGATAGAGGCTTCGAGCGTAAAGAAAGGCGAGACCTTAATAGACACCGGAAGGAACATAGAAGCCCTCAAGATAGACATAATAGTCGTCCGCCATAATGCGAGCGGCGCTCCCAATATATTGGCGCGCTCCGTAAAATCGCGCGTCGTTAACGCCGGAGACGGCTGGCACGAACACCCTACCCAGGCGCTCCTTGACATGTTTACGCTAAAATCGAAACTAGGCAGGATAGAAGGCCTGAAGGTGAGCATAATAGGCGATATCGCACATTCGCGCGTAGCGCGTTCCAATATCTGGGGGCTTACAAAGCTCGGTGCTCAGGTGACCGTCTGTGCGCCCGAACTTCTTATCCCTGAAGGGATCGAACAAATGGGCGTGAAAGTAACGACCGACATAGACGAGGCCTTGCGAGGCGCCGACGCTATAAATGTCCTGCGAATGCAGTTCGAGCGTGACGGCGCGCTTGCCTTCCCGTCGAAACTTGAATATTTCAAACAGTACGGCATAACCGCCGAACGGCTCGCGAAGTGCAAAAAGGATATAGTTGTCATGCATCCCGGCCCGATCAACAGGGGTATAGAAATGTCGAGCGAAGTTGCGGACGGGAAGAATTCGGTGATACTCGAACAGGTCACGAACGGCATAGCGGTCAGAATGGCGGTTTTATATCTGGTAGCATATGCGAAAGACCCTGCACCTTCTGAAGCGAGCAAGGTTCGGAAAGAAGGTGCAGGGTGAGTAAGCGATATTTGATAAAAGGCGGCAGGGTGGTTGACCCGGTACGCAAGATCGACGGGCCCCTGGATATATTAATATCAGACGGCAAGATCGAGAAGGTCGGCAAGGGTTTAAACGCAAAAGCCGATGAAGTTATAGACGCGGCAGGCAAAATAGTCGCGCCCGGGCTTATCGATATGCACGTCCATTTAAGAGAACCGGGACGGGAGGATGAAGAGACGATCCGGACAGGATCGAGGGCCGCTGTCCGCGGAGGATTTACGGGCATCCTATGCATGCCCAATACCGACCCCGCCCTCGATGAACCCCTTATTATAAAATCCTTAAAAGATATAATAAAAAGAGACGCGCTCTGCGGCATCTTCATTACTGGCGCCATTACCGTGGAGAGGTCAGGGCAGAAGCTCACCGATTTCGAGAAACTGAAAAAAGAAGGCATTATCGCCGTATCCGACGACGGATCTTCCGTACAGGACAAAAAGATAATGCAGGAGGCCCTCGAGCGCGCAAAAGCAAGCAGCCTTCTTCTCATAGAACATTGCGAAGACCCCCTCCTCTCTGCCGGCGGCGTCATGAATAAAGGGTTCATCTCGACGAAGATGGGCCTGAAGGGTATGCCGGCCAGGTCCGAATACGAAGCGGTGAAGCGCGTCCTGGAACTGGCGAAAAGATCGTCGGGCCGCGTCCACATCGCTCACGTAAGCTGCAAAGAATCGATCGACCTCATCCGCAAGGCGAAGAAAGCCGGCGTCGAAGTGACCGCCGAGACCGCCCCGCACTATTTTACGCTCACGGAAGAATGCTGCGCCACATACGACACGAACACGAAGATGAACCCGCCGCTGAGGACCAAAGATGACGTTGAGGCGGTAAAGATGGCCCTGGCCGACGGGACAATAGACGCCATAGCGACCGATCACGCGCCACACACGGATTCGGAAAAGGACGTGGAATTCGATTATGCTCCTTTCGGGATTATAGGGCTCGAGACGGCGCTCTCGCTGGGCGTGACCGAACTTGTTGACAAAAATATCCTGTCATGGGATCAGCTGATACTGAAATTATCGGCGAACCCCGCCAAAATATTAGGGATACCGGGCGGCAGCCTGAAAGAGGGCAGCCCCGCCGACGTAGTTATAATCGACCCGGGCAAGGAATACACATTTAAAAAAGATGCGATAGTGTCAAAATCGAAAAACTCGCCTTTCATAGACTGGAAATTGAAAGGGAAAGCAGTCACGGTCCTTGTGGCAGGGCAGATCGCCATGAAAGATGAATTGATATTATGAATTTTATAGCCGACTTCCACATCCATTCAAAGTACTCCCGCGCAACGGCAAAGGATATGGACCTGGCGGCACTCGTGAAATGGGCTAAGATAA
>PLLI01000059.1 GCA_003140915.1 Candidatus Omnitrophota bacterium | reverse complement strand
AACACAGGCCGCGAAGACCCTTGGGATTTCTTTAAAGGTCTTGAACATAACCGAAGAGTACCTGGAGGTCATAAAGCATCCAAAACACGGCTACGGCTCCAACATGAACCCTTGCATAGATTGCAGGATATTCACTTTTAAAATAGCAAAAGAGTATATGAAAGAAGTCGGAGCTTCATTTATAGTTACCGGCGAAGTCCTGGGCGAGCGGCCGATGTCGCAGAGACGCGACGCAATCTTCCTAATAGAGAAAGAGGCGGGACTGAAGGGGCTAGTTCTTAGGCCGCTCTCAGCGCAGTTATTCGATCCGACGATACCGGAAAAAGAAGGCGTTGTCGATAGAAGCAAATTGCTTGATATCTCGGGTCGATCGAGAAAACCCCAGATAGAGCTTGCGAAGAACTTCGGTATCAACGATTATCCGTGCCCGGCAGGCGGATGCCCTNNCGGACCCAGGGTTTGCCAAGAGGATAAAGGATCTGTTGGATCGTGACGCGTTGACATTGGATAACGTGCGGTTGTTAAAATTCGGCAGACATTTCAGGCTTTCCGAAGGTTTAAAACTTGCGGTTGGGCGGACACAGGAAGAGAACGTATCGCTCCAATCTCTTGTGCATACGGGCGACATCCTTTTTAAATTAAAAGACCATCAGGGACCGTTTTCCATCTTACGAGGTAACGCCGACTTGGCGCTTATCGGACGTGCAGCGTCGATAGTTGCATTTCACACAAAACTACGTGGCGAAGAGGCCGTGGAAATATATTATTGGCAAAACGGATCCGAAGAACGCACCGCAATATCCGTAAAGCCCGCCTCCGCCAAAGAAGTCGAAACATTAAGGATTTGACACAAGAGTACGGTTGTGGTGTAATAATATATGAAATGTGGGGAGGCCGTCTTAGCGGCCTGAGAGTTCGGTGCAGCGAGCCGATTACCCGATGAACCTGATCTGGNNCTGGGTCATGCCAGCGTAGGGAGTGAATAAAATTAATCCTTATGCCCAGGCACGAGGATTTTTTTATGAGGAAAATAAAAGAGAAGAATTTGTATCTCGTATTGAGCGAGGAATGCGGCTGCGGCAGGAACGCTTTGGATATTGCCAAGTCCGCGATAGCCGGCGGTATCGATATGCTCCAGATGAGGGAGAAGGCGAAACCGCGGAGCGAACTTCTTAGCCTGGGTCATGAGCTTTGCGGCCTATGCAAAAAGAATAACGTAAAATTTATAGTTAATGATGATCCGGTTCTCGCAAAAGAGATCGGCGCGGACGGTGTTCACCTGGGGCAGGAGGACTTAAAAAAATACAGCATAAAGAAGACGCGAAATTTACTTGGACAAGATAAAATAATGGGCCTTTCCACGCATTCGCTTGAACAGTTTAAAGAAGCCAACACCAAAGATCTTGATTATATAGCATTCGGTCCCATATTCCCGACGAAGACAAAAGATTATTTTATAGGGACAGGTGATGTCGAAGAAGTTTTAAATATTGCCGCGAAACCCGTAGTATTTATCGGAGGGATAAACAACGATAATATAGGCGAGCTTTTGAAAAAGGGTGCACGGAATATTGCCGTTATAAGAGCGATCCTGAAAGCTGATGATATAAAGGCAAAGACAGAGGAGATCAAGAGATGGTTATTAAAATAAACGGCAGGGCAGAATCAGTAGAAAAATCTTCTACGATAATAGAGCTCGTTTCAAAAAGAGGATTGTCCGCGGAGAAGATAGTTATTGAGCATAATCTGCGCATAGTGCCGACGGAAGAATGGTCCGGCATAGCACTGAAGGAAAACGATAATATCGAGATAGTAAGTTTTGTGGGAGGCGGATAACGTGGAAGACATCTTAAGGATAGGCGGCAGAGAGATAAAGAACAGGCTCTTCATTGGCACCGGAAAATTTTCCAGCTACAATGTAATGAAACTTGCGCTAGAAGCAAGCAATGCCGAGATCGTAACGGTTGCTTTGAGGCGCGTCGATGAAGCATCGAAGACGGAAAACATACTCGACTACATACCGAAAAGATGCATTCTCGCCGCGAATACGTCGGGCGCGAGGAACGCAGACGAAGCTGTGAGGATAGCAAGGCTTGCGAAAGCTGCCGGGTGCGGCAACTGGGTGAAGATCGAAGTTATTCAGGACAACAAATACCTCTTGCCCGATAATCTTGAGACCGTGAAGGCGACAGAGACGCTCGCAAAAGAAGGTTTCATCGTGCTGCCATACATGAGCCCGGACCTTTCAATGGCAAGAAGGCTAGTCGACGCGGGAGCCGCGGCGGTGATGCCTCTGGGTTCGCCCATAGGGTCGAACCGCGGCTTTAAGACGAGAGAGCTCGTCGAGATATTGATAAGCGAAATAAAGATACCGGTTATAGTCGACGCCGGACTGGGCGCGCCGTCGAGCGCCTGCGAATGCATGGAGGCAGGGTGCGCGGCGGTCCTCGTAAATACGGCCATAGCCATAGCGGAAGATCCCGTCGTGATGGCGAAAGCCTTTAGCGATGCCGTGAAAGCCGGCAGGATGGCGTATGTGAGCGGGATACCGCGGAGCGAAAAAAATGCGCGAGCATCCTCTCCTCTTACGGGTTTTTTAAGGAACGAATGAGCTTTTACGATCTCTATTCCCAATATAGGGATATCGATACCGCCTTTGGGCCAATTACGCGCAGGGACCCTGAAAAGGCTTTGTCCGCAAAATCCCCGGGCATAAAAGATTTTCTAGCGTTGCTTTCTCTTCCCGCCGAAACCTATCTCGAAGAGATGGCCGTCAAGTCACATAAATTAACCTTGCAATATTTCGGGAAAACGATCCAACTTTACACGCCGTTGTACCTTTCCAATTACTGCGATAATCGCTGCGTTTATTGCGGTTTCAATGCAGATAACAAAATAGAAAGAAAACGGCTCACCCCAAAAGAGGTGGAGAGCGAAGCAAAGGTTATAGCTGCAACAGGATTGCAGCATATCCTTGTGCTGACGGGCGAGTCCCGGACCCAGAGCCCGCTCTCCTACATAAAGGAATGTGTGGACGTGTTAAAGAACTATTTCAGCTCGATCTCCGTTGAGATATACGCGCTTACGGACAGAGAATATGCCGAACTTGTCCTTGCGGGCGCGGACGGCCTGACCATATATCAGGAGGCTTACGACAAGGAGGTGTATAAAGCGATGCATCCGTCCGGTCCGAAGAACGATTACCGTTTCAGGCTCGATGCGCCTGCAAGGGGCGCTGGAAGCGGAATGAGGAACGTCAACATAGGCGCGCTTTTGGGCCTTGATGATTGGAGAAAGGAAGTGTTCTGGCTGGGACTTCACGCGAAGTACCTGCAGGACAAATTTCCCGATGTGGAGGTAGGCGCGTCTTTGCCCAGGCTAAGGCCTCACGCGGGCCATTTCACCATACCGCACAAGGTGAGCGATAGGGCTATGGTGCAGACAATAGCGGCATTACGGATATTCTTACCGCGCCTCGGGATATCGATCTCAACGCGCGAAGAAGCCGGTTTCAGAGAAAACCTCATTTCGATAGGAATTACGCGGATGTCGGCAGGCTCATCCACTTATGTTGGCGGGCATACTATCCCAAAACACAATACAGACACGCTGCCGCAATTCGAGATTTCCGACACAAGGGACGTGAGCGGGATAATGGGTATGCTGGAACGAAAAGGATATCAGCCGGTTCTGAAAGATTGGTTGCGGATATGAAAGAGAATGAATTTTATAAAAATTTGAGCAAGAAGCTGGGAAGGTCGAATTTCAAAAAGGTCCAGGATGCGCGGGTCGGCCTGGCAGGCCTTGGGGGTTTGGGCTCGAACTGCGCGCTGAATCTGGTGAGGGTGGGTTTCAGAAAACTTACTATCGTTGACTTCGATGTGATCGATCCGTCAAACCTCGACAGGCAATTCTACTTTTTAGACCAGGTGGGCATGGAGAAGACCGGGGCGCTTGAAGAGAACCTTTGCAGGATAAACCCGGATCTCGACATAAAGTCGATAAAGGCAAAGATATATAAAGAGAACGCCGGAGAGATCTTCGCGGATTGTCCAATAGTGGCGGAATGCCTCGACAGCGCGGAAAATAAGAGCATGCTTGTGGGCTCTCTCCTCGGCTCCGGTAAATTCATCGTATCAGCCTCCGGACTTGGAGGGTATGGTGCGTCAGATGAGATAAAGGTGCGTAAGGTGAAAGATGGCCTCGTCATTGTCGGGGACCTGGAGTCTGACATATGCTCTAAGCCCGCCTTCTCTCCCAGGGTAAACATTGCCGCCGCAAAACAGGCGGACACGATACTCGAATATGTGTTAAGCAAGTAAATTTTTTATTTTGATTGTAAACCTGATATAATAATATAGTTTACAATAAGGAGGCGCATGGACAAAAGAAGCATAAAAAAATTATTCAAGCTGCCTCTCGCGGAGCTGGCGGCGCTGGCCGACAAGACCAGAAATGAGTTTGCGGGTCCCAAGATCGACCTTTGCAATATCCTGAATGCGAAATCGGGCCTTTGCGGTGAGGACTGTAAATTCTGCGCCCAGTCCGGCCGCCATTCTACGGCTGCGTCTAAATATCCGCTTAAAACGGATAAAGAGATCCTAACGGCCGCCAGATCGGCCAAGGAGATGGGCGCGGACCGCTTCGATATAGTTACGAGCGGCAACGTTTTGACTGTAAGCGAAATAGAAAGAATAGCCGGTTGCATATCGGAGATAAGGAAAACGATCGGGATAAAGATGTGCGCCTCCTTAGGAAAGCTGGACGAGAAATCGCTGAGGCTGCTCAAGAGATCCGGACTAAGCCGTTATCACCATAACATCGAAACCTCCCCGCGCTATTTTAAAAAGATTGTGACTACCCATAGTTTCGAAGATAGAGTCAAAACTATAAAGGCTGCCAAAAAAGCCGGGCTCGAGGTCTGTTCGGGCGGGATAATCGGTATGGGCGAGACCTGGCTCGACAGGATAGAGATGGCGCTTCTTTTAAAGAAACTGAACGTCGATTCCGTTCCGATAAATATCCTGGTTCCTATCAAAGGAACACCCCTGCAGAATATCCGCGTGATATCAGCAATGGATATCATAAAAACAATAGCGTTATTCAGGATAATCCTGAAAGGCAAGACAATAAAAATTGCTGCAGGGAGAGAATCGGCCCTGAAAGATCGTCAGGCAGCGGCGTTCATGGCAGGCGCGAACGGGATGTTGATAGGGGGATACCTCACAATAAAAGGCAGGGCACTCGCAGAGGACCGCAAGCTTGTCGAAGAGATAAAGACGGCATGGAAAAGATAGAAGAATTTTTAAGATCAAGGGCTGAAGAGGGCCTATTGCGCAAATTAAGGCCTGCCGCATCCAGGCGAGACGGAAAAATATATTTCGGGAAGAAGGAGTACATAGATTTTTCCTCGAACGATTATCTCGGCCTTTCCAATCATCCGAAACTGAAAAAAGCCGCCCAAGAAGCGCTCGAGACTTATGGCGCAGGTTCATCGGGCTCGCGTCTTTTGAGCGGGGACCTTGATATATGCCATAAACTCGAAAAGGCAGTAGCGAAATTCAAAGGCAAAGAGGCCGCGCTCGTATTTAACTCAGGTTATCAGGCAAATATCGGCATAGTGAGCGCGCTCTACGGCGCGGGCGATTGTATATTTTCCGATAAATTGAATCACGCGAGCATTATTGACGGTCTCCTGTTGTCAGGCGTGAAATTTTTCAGGTTTTCTCATAATGACATCGGCCATCTGGAGTCGCTGCTTATAAAGGAAAGAGCGAAATTTAAAAATGCCATGATAATTACCGAGACCATATTTAGTATGGATGGCGATAGGCCCGATCTCAAAAGTCTTGTGTCGCTAAAGGAGAAATTTGACTGTAGACTCATGGTTGATGAAGCGCACGCAACCGGTATTTACGGCAAGAACGGTTCCGGAGTTGTCGAAGAAGAAGGGCTTTCGGACAAGGTCGACCTTATAATGGGCACGTTCAGTAAAGCGCTCGGAAGCTTTGGCGCATATCTTGCCGCATCCGGGCAAATGATCGACTACATGGTCAACAAGTGCAGAAGTTTTATCTATTCGACAGCGCTCCCCCCGGCTATCATCGCCGCTAACCTCGCGAGCATCGAAGTGATAAAAGAGGAGCCTCACCGCAGAGAGACCCTTCTAAAGTCAGCCGAATATTTTCGAAATGCGCTAAAAGCAAAAGGTTTTGAAACCAGGGGATCCTCCCAGATAGTTCCGGTGATTATCGGCGAGAACCACGCCGCGCTGAATTTGGCCGAGGCCCTTCAGAAGAAAGGCTACTGGGTGATGCCGATAAGGCCTCCGACAGTGCCAAAGGGCGAGGCGCGTCTCAGGTTCTCGATAACCTATGGTCACGGTATCGCGACTTTAGAAAGGCTTGTTAATGACATCGCCAACCACATCCCGTCCGGGTCGGGAACCAGGTAAACCGATTCCTGACCCGGACGGGAAACAGGCTCAATTTAAGTTTGTTAACAAAGGTTTCCCGGAAACCTTGCTTCTCATCCCCGGATGGGCGAGCGACTACAGGATATTCGATCCGCTCGAATTAAATTTTAATTACTTAATGCCCGTAATGTTTTCACCATTTGATTTTGAGCCTGCGCTTCTCGCGAGCTTCAAAGAGAATTCCTTCAAGGAGGTGTCCATCCTTGGCTGGTCGATGGGCGGATTTCTGGCGGCGGATTTCGCGGCAAAATATCCGCAGCATGTGAAAAACCTTACGCTTATAGGCATGCGCAAAAGATACGATGTAACGGATACTGATAAAATAAAAGGATATATTGAGACGAATAAAAACGGCTATCTCTATAAATTTTACCATGAGTGTTTTTCTACGAAAGAAAAAGAAGAATTAGCCCTATTTAAAAAAGGTTTGATGAAAGATTATTTGAAAGATATTGCGACCGAGGATCTTCTCGACGGGCTCGATTATCTAAAGAAGGCCGAACTTAATCTGGAAACATTAAGGAAAGTCAGGACGCGCCTTATTCACGGAGAGAGTGACAGGATCGCTCCCGTGGACGGTATGCTGAACATCAAAAAAGAAGCTCCGTGGATGGATTTAATTATTTTAAAAGGAGCGGGCCATATGCCGTTCTTAAGCAGCGGCTTCAAAAAGGCACTTTATGAATAAGGCCGTGCTGGTTAAAAATTTTTCTAAATACGCCGGAACATACGACGCACATACCGATATCCAAAATAAAGCAGCCGAAATCCTAATGGAGATATTGCCCGACAATGACGTGAATAGTATTCTGGAGATAGGATGCGGGACCGGTAATTATACCGTGCTTTTAAGGAAAAGGTTTGGCTCAAGCCGCATAAGGGCTATAGATATTTCAGGTGAGATGGTGGCCGTCGCTAAAGAGAAGATATGCGACGCAAAAGTAGATTTTATGGTCCAGGACGCCGAAGAGATGGGTTTCGAGTATCCGTACGACCTTATCACTTCTAACGCCGCCTTTCACTGGTTCGGCGACTTAGAGAATATCATCAAAAAATCAGCGTTATCTCTTTCGCGATTCGGCGGCATCTTGGCATTTTCGAGTTTTGGCCCGGGAACGTTCGCTGAATTAAAAGCATCTTTGAAGGCCGCTGTCGGTAAGGATCTCACGGTAGCATCCGATTCTTTCCCCGCGAAGCGGCACATCGACGGCATGTTAAAAAAATATTTTGGGAAGGTCCGCATAGACGAAAAAGCGATAAAAGAAACATATCCTTCCATAGAGGAACTTTTGAAAAATATAAAATATTCAGGTACCCGAGGCGCGGGATCGAATCCGCGCAGGGTTTGGAGCCCCGGCCTGTTGGACAGGATAGAACAAGAATACCTTAAGCGCTTTGGGAAGATAGAAGCGACATACCAGATATTCTTTTGCGAGGCAATGAAGTGAAAGTCATATTTATAGCAGGCACGGATACGGGCGTGGGCAAAACTTTCGTTACGAACCTGTTGGCGCGTCATCTCACGGATAAAGGATATAGGGTCACAACGCAGAAATGGGTCGAAACAGGAGTGGTTAAGAGCCGGGCAATATTTTCATTTAAATTTGCCGGCTCGCCTCACCTTGCCGCAAAACTCGAAGGCAAAAATATCAAAATTGGCAAGATCAGAAAAGGGTTAAATAAGCTATCGCGCGATTTTGATTTTGTGATCGTCGAAGGTACGGGCGGGATCCTTGTGCCGCTGACCGGGGAAAAGTTATTTATAGATGTCGTAAAAGAACTTAAATTGCCAGTCCTGCTTGTTGCGGCAAATAAGCTCGGCGCGATCAATCATACGCTATTGAGCCTGGAGGCATTGAGGGCCAGACAGATGAAGGTCCTCGGTGTGCTATTCAATAATGTTTCGAAAAAGGAAAACAAGTTGATAGTAAAAGATAACCCGCGGATAGTCAGAAGATTCGCCAAGGGAATTCCTGTATGGATAAATGGTTGGCAAAAGACCTGAAATATAACTGGCATCCTTATACACAGATGAAGGATTGCCGTGCTTTTCCGCCCATCCTGATAGAGAGGGCGAAAGGCATTAAGCTCTATGACAATCACGGCAACTTTTATTACGATACCATATCGAGCTGGTGGTGCAATGTCCACGGCCACAACCATCCGAAGATAGTTGAGGCGATCACAAAACAGCTAAAATCGCTCGACCATGTCCTCTTCGCAGGATTTACACATAAAAACGCAATAAGTCTTGCCGAAAAACTTGTATCTATAGCGCCGGGTGATCTCAAAAAGGTTTTTTTCTCGGACAACGGTTCCACTGCCGTAGAAACGGCGCTCAAAATGTCATTTCAGTACTGGCATAATATCGGCAAGAGAGATAAGGCCAGATTCGTCTCTCTTGACGCAGGTTATCACGGCGATACTATCGGCGCGATGTCCGTAGGCGGGGTAAACCTCTTTAACGAAATCTTCTCACCGTTATTTTTTAAGTCCTTTAAGGCGCCGTCACCATATTGCTACCGCTGTCCTATGGGCAAGGATAGGGGAAACTGCCAAATTGACTGTGTTAATGCGTTGGAAGATATACTAAAAAAACACTCGAAAGAGATCGCGGCCATTATTTTGGAGCCGCTTGTGATGGCCGCAGGCGGGATGATTATCTATCCGAAAGAATATCTGTCAAAAGCGGCAAGGCTTGCGAAAAAATACGGCGTGCACCTTATATTAGATGAAGTCGCTACGGGGTTCGGCAGGACTGGCAGGATGTTTGCCTGCGAGCACGCGAACGTAAAGCCTGATTTCATCTGCCTTTCAAAAGGCATTACTTCAGGCACGCTTCCTTTGGGCGTCACGCTGATCACAGATACAATATACAAAGCGTTTTATGGCGATTATAAAAATAAGAAAACTTTTTATCACGGCCATACTTATACCGCAAACCCGATTGCCTGCGCCGCAGCTCTTGCCAGCCTCGATATCTTTGAAGAAGAGAAGACGCTGGAAAATTTAACCGAAAAATCAAAACTGCTACACGCGGGCCTTGAAAAGTTTCGTGCCCTTTCGATAGTGGATGATGTGCGCCAGATAGGCATGATCGGTGCGCTGGAATTAGTTAAAAACAAAGAGACCAAAGAACCGTTTGGTTTTGAGGAGAGAATAGGGTTACGTATATATAAGGAAGGGCTGAAGAAGCACCTCATCCTGCGGCCGCTGGGTAACATAATATATCTCTTTCTTCCGTTATGTACAAAAACGACCGAGATCGAATTGATTCTAGATAAAGCCCATCGCATACTTACCGTTTACTGACCGGGTCAGTACCGTTCCGGGTCAGTGAATTCAGGTAAGGCATTTTTTTAAAAAAATAGTTGACAAATCTTTGTATTAGTGTATACTCTACTAAGTCAATAGGGATTATATAGAAAAGAGGCATTATGAAGATCACGTATAAAGGCGATTACGCGTTAAAGGCAATACTGGATTTAGCGAGGCATTATAGCAGTGAGCCGATAACGATCCACGATATAGCTAAGCGCATAGACGCGCCTGTCAAATTTCTTGAGCAGGTATTATTAGAGTTGAAGAGAGGCGGTTTCATAGAGAGTAGGCGCGGCAAGGTGGGCGGGTATTTATTATCAAGGCCGCCTGATAAGATAACAGTAGGAGAGATCATAAGGTTCATGGACGGCCCGATAGAGCCGATATCATGCGTAAAACAGGGTTATTCGGGATGCGGAGACCTGTATAAATGCGCGTTCAGGAATATCTGGCAGCAAGTTTTTAAGGCAACATCAGAGATAGTGGATCGAATAACATTCGAAGACCTTGTCGCGCAGATAGATTCGGCGCAACAGGTTCTCAGCTATACAATATAAGAGGAATAAGAAACTACATGGCGAAAGAGATGAAGACCAAAAATATCGTAAATGACGCGATAATCAAAAATATAGCCGATGCCGTAACGAGCCTGGAATTCGGGACAATTACCGTCAAAGTGCACGACTCTAAGATAATACAGGTAGAGGTAACGGAAAAGCAGCGTTTTGACGACGTCTGGCTTGGCGGAGAAGGGGGTGGTATTTAAGGGATCGAGCGGATCCCATATTGTCGAAGAGATACCGGACTACCGGAAGAATTTCAAATACAAACTAAAATAGTGCCGCGGCAACCAGTCTACTGGAGTATGGGGTACAAGAACCTTAAGGAGAATCCCAGTGAAATACCTTACTCTAGTAGTTGCAGCAGCTTTAACATTTTTCAGCGCGACCAGTTCGTTTGCAGGCGCGCCCTTTAATAACCTGGAAGGCGTAGGGGGTGTCGCTTATAACCCTCTAGCCTATACAGCAGGCTCTAAAGCAAATGATCCGGAGAAAACGGATTGGGATAAAGGCCCTATCGGCGAGATCACTAAATATATAGGAAAGCCGCAGTTTGGCACATGGTATGTCAATTTAAGCGATGTGCGCGTAAATTGGTTTGCGGTGGGCGTAGCTGATACTATCCTTGACAGGCTCGAAGTTTCGTATGGTTTCGAAAACATCAACCAGAAGGACGCAAAAAGTCACAATAAGAATAATGTTGGTTTGAAGCTTCTCGTAGTGCCGGAGAATTTCAATAACTTGGGATTCGTGCCGGCGATATCGGTAGGAGGTCTCTATAAGAATACCGATAATGTGCTTCCGAAAGTACGTCATGATGGTTGGGATGGATATGTGGTAGCTTCGAAGACTATCACGCAGCTGCCTCTTCCGGTTATTATCTCTGGAGGAGCTCTCCTGACGAACTCATATGCGACAGGTGTGTTCGGATATGATAAGCAGAGCAGGTTAACAGGATTTGCCAATGCCGATGTAGTATTGCCGTTCAACTTGGTTGCAGGGTTCGAGTATAAGCAAGGCCCGGATTTCAATCATTTCAAGAATGCGGATTACTGGGATGTACACGCCGCCTGGCTTGCCAATAAAAACCTTTCGATTATAGCGGCATACACATACGCGGGNNAAGGAGGCTAAAGAGATGAGCAAAATAGACGGTAAATTAAAAATAGAAACACTTGCACTGCATGGCGGCCAGGAGCCCGATCCTACTACGGGGTCGCGCGCGGTCCCTATCTATCAGACGACGTCATATCAGTTCAAAGACACAGACCATGCGGCCAACCTCTTCGGCCTTAAGGAATTCGGCAATATCTACACCAGGCTCATGAACCCGACTACGGACGTTCTCGAAAAGCGGATAGCTCTTCTTGAAGGCGGAGTAGGCGCGCTCGCTACGGCGAGCGGACAGGCGGCAATAACGCTGGCCCTCCTTAATATAGCGCAGGCCGGTGACGAGATCGTATCCGCGGATAACCTTTACGGCGGGACGTACAATCTCTTCCATTACACGTTCGCGCGCCTCGGCATCAAGGTAAAATTCGTGCCGTCGGGCGATACAGACGCCTTCCAGAAGGCGATCACGCCGAAGACGAAAGCCATCTACGCCGAATCGATCGGCAATCCCAAGAACGATGTTGCCGACCTGGAAGCGATATCGAAGGTTGCGCATAAGAACGGCATACCGTTCATATTGGACAATACCGTTTCGCCGTATCTATTGCGCCCGTTTGATCACGGAGTGGACATCATCGTCTATTCAGCGACCAAATTCATCGGCGGCCACGGCACGAGCCTGGGCGGGCTGATAGTCGATTCCGGGAAGTTTGACTGGACGAACGGGAAATTCCCGTTAATAGCGGAACCCGACCCGAGTTATCACGGTATCAATTTTGTAGAAGCGCTCAAGCCGCTCGGGAACATTGCCTACATCATCAAAGCACGCGTTACTCTACTGCGCGACCTGGGGCCGGCAATATCGCCGTTCAACTCATTCCTCTTTCTCCAGGGGCTTGAAACATTACACCTGAGACTGCCGAGACATGCTGAAAACGCATTGGCTGTTGCGCGGTATCTCAAGAAGCACCCCAAGGTCAGCTGGGTGAATTATCCCGGCCTGGACGACAGCCCTGAAAAAGCGAAGGTTAAAAAGTATCTGCCTAAAGGCGCCGGCGCCATCCTTGGCTTTGGCATCAAGGGCGGGCTCGAGGCTGGTAAGAAGTTCATCAATTCTTTAGAGCTAATATCGCACCTTGCCAATGTAGGTGACGCGAAGTCACTCGCTATACATCCGGCGACGACTACGCATCAGCAGTTATCGAGCCAGGAGCAGCTGGCGACCGGAGTGACGCCCGATTTTATACGTCTCTCCATAGGGATAGAGAATATCGACGACATCATTGCTGATATCGAACAGGCATTGCAAAAAACCTGATAATTAAAAGGAGAGGGCCATGGGAAAAATATTCGAGGATATTACAAAGACCATAGGCAACACGCCTTTGGTGAGATTGAATCGTATTGCAGGGGGCCTGGAAGCGACTGTAGCAGCGAAGCTGGAATCGCGCAATCCACTCTCAAGCGTTAAGGACCGGATAGGCGTCGCTATGATAGAGGATGCCGAGCGTAAAGGGTTGATAAAGAAAGGCACGGTCATTATCGAGCCTACGAGCGGCAATACCGGTATCGCGCTGGCGTTCGTAGCCGCGGCAAAAGGTTATAAATTGATCTTAACGATGCCTGACACCATGAGCTTGGAGCGGCGGCAGCTATTAAAGATCTTCGGGGCGGAGCTTGTGCTTACCGAAGGTGCAAAAGGCATGAAAGGCGCCATTCAGAAAGCCGAAGAGCTTGTGAGCAAAACGCCGAATAGTTTTATGCCTCAGCAATTCAACAACCCGGCGAATCCCGAGATCCATCGCAAGACCACGGCGGAAGAGCTATGGAAAGATACGGATGGTAAGATAGACATTCTCGTCGCAGGAGTCGGTACCGGCGGGACGATCACCGGCATTGCCGAAGTGATCAAGAAGAGAAAGCCCGGTTTTAAGGCGATAGCTGTCGAGCCGGACGCGTCGCCTGTACTATCCGGCGGAGCGCCGGGCCCGCATAAGATTCAGGGTATCGGGGCAGGGTTCGTCCCCCAGGTATTGAATAAGGAGATCGTAGACGAAATAATCCGTGTCAAAAATGAGGATGCCGGGGATGCGGCACGCCGTCTTGCGCGCTCAGAAGGCATACTCGCCGGTATCTCGGGCGGAGCGGCCCTATGGGCGGCGCTGGAAGCAGCCAAACGAAAAGAAAATAAGGGGAAGCTCATCGTAGTGATACTTCCCGATACAGGAGAAAGATATCTCAGCACATGGCTTTTCCAGAATGGAAATGTGTGATAAAATAATACAAGGTGGCATGGAATGAAAAAGAAGAGCGTAGGGATCGTCAAGACAGAATATTTTACCTTCGCGAAACATCCGGCCGAGCTAAAGCTCGTGTCTGGCAAGGCGCTCGGCCCCATCACGCTCGCTTACGAGACGTACGGAACGCTCAACAAGGAGAAGACGAACGCTATTCTTGTCGCACATGCCCTATCAGGTGACGCTCACGCGGCAGGCTTTCATGAAGGCGATAAGGATCCGGGCTGGTGGGACGACATGATCGGTCCGGGCAAGGCGCTCGATACGGATAAATATTTCGTGATCTGTCCCAATGTCATTGGCGGCTGTAAAGGCTCGACAGGGCCTTCATCGATAGATCCCGCGACCGCTAAACCCTATGCTTTAAGCTTTCCGATTATCACCATCGAGGATATAGTTAAAGCACAGGCGCATTTAATAGACCATTTGTGTATCAAGAAGCTTCTCTGTGTTATCGGCGGCTCGATGGGCGGAATNNCAGCAGATAGCTTTCGATGAAGTAGGCAGGCAGGCCGTTATGGCGGATCCGGCGTGGAATATTGGCAATTATTATGACACCGTAGAGAAACCTGAAAGGGGACTTGCCGTGGCGCGCATGATAGGGCATATCACATACATGAGCGACAAGTCGATGGAAGAGAAATTCTCCAGGCGGCTCAAGGAGAAAGATCACAGCTTCAATTTCACCGCGGATTTCGAGGTTGAGGGCTACCTCAGGTATAGAGGGGACAATTTCGTCAAAAGGTTCGACGCGAACTCTTATCTTTATATCACCAAGGCAATGGATTATTTCGATCTGTCGGGCGAGAAGCTTCTCCCGAGAGGAAGGCACGTCGATACACGGTTTCTCGTGATAGCCTTCAAATCGGACTGGCTATATCCGTCGTACCAGTCACAGGAGATCGTCCGGCAGCTCAAGACCCATGGCGCTGACGCGACGTACTGCGAGATCAATTCGACGTATGGCCACGACGCCTTTCTTTTGGAAGTCGAAGAAGAAACGCGCCTCATAAAACATTTTTTGAATAAAACGTTCACGGGGAAAATTTTATAGTGGCCAGAGAGGATCATAAAATAATATCGGATATCATAGAGCCGGGTTCCAAGGTACTTGACCTGGGTTGCGGCGACGGAGAACTGCTGTTTCTCCTCACGGAAGAGAAGAACGTGAAGGGTCAGGGGATAGAGCTCGATGACAGCCAGATATATAAATGCGTCGAGAAGGGCTTAAGCGTATTTCACGGAGATATCGATAGCGGTCTTCTCGGATACCCGGATAAGTCATTCGATTATGTTATCCTGAATCAGAGCATGCAGCAGGNNAAGGAGAGTTTAAGGGTCGGCAGGAAATTGATAGTAGGTTTCCCGAATTTCGCTTATTTCAAGGCACGCACGAGCCTCTTCTTTAAAGGCAAGACGCCGATAACGAAATCACTTCCTTATCACTGGTACGATACTCCGAACCTGCACTTCCTGACGATAAGCGATTTTAAAGATTATTGCAGGGAAAAAAATATCAGGATACTTGACGTGCGCTATCTGGGCCACAAACGGATAGTGCGTTTTTGGCCGAACCTCTTCGCCCTGAACGCGATCTTTGTCCTGGAAAGATGAAGCCGTGTTGCAGCACAAAAAGATAAAGATAGGTAAAAAAGCGGTCGAAGCCATTCTCTTTAACCTTTCTGCGAAAAACCTCATTGTGCTAAAGGGGCGCAAGGGTTACGTCATGTGCGGGTACCTGAATCTTAAGGCGGCGGAGAAATTTAAGGACGCTGCCGTGAAGATTACCGGCGTTTCCACGATCGCAGAGGCCCTCAAAGCGCGCGTTTATTCGGCTACCAGAGAGGCCAGGCGCCTCGGGATATATAAGGGCCAACTTATAAAAGAAACCCTTGCCATCCTCGCGTAGGATATATGATATAATATACGCATAATATTATTTAGGAGAGTCCATGGCGAACTTCATATATATTTTCCTGCATTATGCCTACGAAGTGATACCGGCCCTCTTGATAGGTTTTTTTATCAGCGGTTTTGTTCATGAATTGATCCCCGAAGACATTGTCCTCAAATATTTAGGCTCTAAAGGCATCAAACCTATTTTATATTCAACTCTCATCGGCACGTTCCTCCCCGTATGCTGTTGGGGATCTCTCCCTATAGCCGTCAGTTTCTATAAGAAAGGCGCGAAACTCGGGCCGATACTCGCATTTCTCGTCGCCACGCCGGCAACATCCATAAGCGCGCTCTTAGTCGCATACAGCGTCCTGGGCTTAGGTTTCACGATATACATATTTTTCTCCGTTATCATTATGGGGGTCACGATCGGCATCGTGGGTAACATGATAAAATATACGCCTAGATCGCCCGAAAAAATTTCCTGCCCTCACTGCGAATTGGACCCGAAGCACGAACTTCTCCATAAAAAGAAGACGCGCGGAGAAAAGCTCGCAGCGGCCCTGAAATACGCTTACATAGAATTACCCAGAGAGATAGGTCTGGAGTTATTCATAGGCCTGATATTGGCCGCGCTCGTCGCAACGTATTTGCCGATAGGTTATTTGATAAAGACGTATTTAAGCGGATGGCTCGGGTATTTATTCAGCGTTATCTTCGGACTACTCATGTATATCTGCTCGACGGCAAGCGTGCCCCTGATCGATAGTTTAATGAAGCAGGGGATGAACAGCGGAGCGGCAATGACCCTTCTTCTGATAGGGCCGGTGGCAAGTTACGGTACCATACTTGTCTTAAAAAAAGAATATGGCTTAAAAATATTAACCGTTTTTTTAACGGCGCTGGTGGCCTCGTCGGTTTTATTGGGTATCGGATTCCAATTATTGATGCGCTGAAAAGGAGCACTATATGGCAAATGAAAAACTGCTGGTAGTGGATGATGAAAAAGATTTTGTCGATATGCTGGCCGAAAGGCTAGAGGCAAAAGGGTTCGATGTGATCGAAGCCTTTAACGGTAAGGAGGGGCTTGAGAAGGCGCATTCGGAAGAACCGGACCTTGTCATTCTCGATATCATAATGCCGGAGATGAGCGGCTACGACGTCTGCAGGAAACTGAAGCTGGACGCTAAATTCAAAGAGACGCCGGTAGTCATGCTGACTGCGAAATTTGAACCCAATGATATAAATTTCGGCAGGGAGATGGGCGCGGACGCGTATATTACAAAGCCGCTGGAGCTTGAGCTCTTATTGCACAAGATAAACGCGCTCTTGAGGTTAAAGAAGAAAAATACAAAAAAGGACGACTACCATTAGACGGATACGTGGAACGTCATTTTTTATAATACCCTTTATCTCTTTTCTTTTATATGATATAGCGCAGGCCAGCGATTTTCTATTTTATAAAGAACTGAACCTGATCGGAGGATATTCAAGGAAAAACGGCTGGACAGGCAAGACCCGGGAATTGTCGAATTCGATCGGATTTGAGCATTACGGAAAATTTTCCAGCGATTACGGGGATTACCTGACAACAGATCTGCAGGTCCGCGGAGCTTATGATGCCAACGAACGCTTTAGCGATGCAGTGTCATGCGAGATCCACAACGCATGGGTGGAATACAGGGCGAATAACGCCATTAAGATAAAGGGAGGCCATTTTGAGCCGGCGTTTGGGCTTGAGCAGGTTGTTGACGCGCACAGTACTATTTTGCAGACGCTGGCGATGGAAAATATAGGTTATACTAAAGACTGGGGAGTAGAGTTGAGAGGCTCTATGCCCGGATTTGATTATTGGGCGGCTTTACAGCTCGGTTCGGGAATGAGCATACGAAGGATAGATGCAAGCTATCTTGCGACTGTCCGTATCGGGACGCCGGCCGGCAGAGATTTTCAATACGGCATCTCAGCCCTCACTGGCAATGTATTGGATACGGAAGGGATGTCGACATTCCCGAAAAATCATCTCTTGTCCGGAGAAGCAGTTCACAAAGAACGGATAGGATTCGATTGCCTCTATAATTGGAATTCTTTTGTGTTGAAGACAGAGACCGCTTACGGCATAAACGATAATAACAACGTTATAGGATATCTTATAGAAACGGATTACACTCCGCCTAAAAATCAGAATTGGGAATTTGAAGCGCAGTTTCAATCGTTCGTGAACGATCTGGGAAAGAGCCGGACGGATGACTCTACGGTGAGCGTCGGGCTCACTTATAAATTGAACCAAACGATCACGTTACGCGCCGCGTTCCAGCACGACCTTAATATTTATCATCAGGAAAGGGACACCAGGGGCCTGGTGCAATTTTATTATTATGGGAAATAATATGTTAAAGAGCATTTTGGTTTTTTTGGCCGTTTTTTCAATTATCATTTTTGCCTGTAGCGTCTCTTTTGCCGCGATAGGCTGCACGCTGAACGATCCGGACAGGGACATCCAGAAACTATTCCCTCAATCTACCGGTTATAAGACAGATTTTATAACGCTGCAGGAAAGGGGCGGAAAGAAACTGGAAAAAGAGGTGGAAGAAAAGCTGGGCGACACATTCGATCCTATTTATGAAAGCCTGGACGTCCCGTATTCTTATTACACCATCCTGAAAGGGAAAGACGTCATAGGTTACGTGCACGGGGTCAACCAGAAAGGTATTTACGGGACGATACAGATAATCCTGGCCA
>PLLI01000019.1 GCA_003140915.1 Candidatus Omnitrophota bacterium | reverse complement strand
GATAAGTTACGGCCGCACCTACGTTACGCAGAAACATACGAAGATCGCGACGCTGCCGATCGGCTATGCCGACGGTTACGCGCGCAATCTCTCCAATAAGGCCGAGGTCCTTGTTCGCGGCAGGCGTGCTCATATTGTCGGCAAAGTGACGATGGACCAGATGATGATAGATATCGGCCACATACGCGGTGTCCGGATAGGGGACGAGGTCATCCTCATAGGAAAGCAGGGCCGCGATGAGATACGTCCTGAAAAGCTCGCCCGCCTCGCTGAAACGATCGCCTACGAATTTGTCTGCGGCATCTCCAACCGCGTTCCAAGAGTCTATAAGCAATAAATCCCGCATAATAAAATCCTAATACTCACAATTGTTAGACTAAAAAAAGTTAGCTAACTTTCTCTTGATTTAACAGAGTCCTATGGTATAATTGTAGCACTATTATTAAATATATGACCGACCCAATCTTGCCAAAAAAGATCAGGATTATATTAAAGAAGGCTCTTGCGAGTATTCTCGTAGGGGCCTTTCTGTTTAATGACGTTGCCATCGCCGCCGACTATCAAAACCTTGCACCGCAATCCCGCCTTACCCTTGAACAATTTAAGCAGCAATTTAAAGACGGTTATCTATTATTAAGCCATGAAGTTGTGAATAACTATATCAGAGAAGTTATTATGCAAGCAGGAGGTTTCGATAAGCTGGAACCAAGGCACGACACAATTAATAGTAAGGTAAATATTTTGATAGTTCCAATAGCAGGCCTATTTATTAAAATGGGCCAATTCGCTCATGTTGGGCTCGGTAAATATAATGGCATGCCGGTCATATATATTGATAAGAAATTTTTCTACGATGAAGAAAAATTAAAAAATGCGAAGGAAGAAATATTGCGGCATGAGCATGATGAAATATCCAAGTATGAATTGATAAGAGAAATTCTTGAAGAAGAGGCCGGCGGTATCCGTATAGATCTGCGCGAAACATGGCTTAAGGCCCATATAGAAACTGCGGTTAGATTTCATGGTAAGTCCTACGACATAACGCATCTCTACAACTTATACAGCCATCTCTTTACAGAATCTGATTGGCTGAATCTGTATGAGCTTTATAAACTACATGGTCTGAATAAAGATGACAAGACCGATTTCAACATCGCGGCGGCGGCGAAAAGAGAAACATCTCAAAGCGATGTGTCGCAGAGTATTGAAAAAAAGACTCAAGTGCTTGTGTTGTGTAATCAAAATCAGGAAAGGTCGCCGGTGATAGCTGAGTTATTACGAAATAAACTGCCGCACGATCTGGAAGACAAGGTGGAGATATCGTCGGCAGGCCTATTTAAGATAACAAAGAATGAATATATAGAAAAATATACCAAGAGAGACGATGTGTTAAGGCATCATGATCCGCGCGAGGTAACAGACATTCAGATAGATAAAGCGGATATAATCTTTGTCATGACGAAATCGCAGAGAAACATGCTTTTGGAAAAGTATCCGCAGTTAAAGGGAAAGATATGCCTGGTTTTGCGGAACAGGGACCTGGAAGTGGATAAAGACCGCGATTACGATATCAACGAACCCTATAAATTAGTAAGAAGACAAGTAACCGAAAAATTGCGATATATTTACGAAAAGATAAGGAAGTGCACGATAAGTGCGAATGAAGAGGGCGCCGCGGCGGAAGATGCGGTGGGTAAGGGAAGTGTTTCGAAGGACGTGGATGCAATGATTGCAGAAAATCCGTCCCTGGAATATTTCCGGCCTTTTATACACGAGTTTATACAAACACATGGCAGTATCGGCCAAATGGCAGGAAAGCGGGTGGTAGAACTTGGCCCGAGCAACAAGACGGCGTTATTAGAGTATTTGCGTAGTCACAATGTGGACGTTCAAGCATACGGCCAGGGTTTCTGGAATATACCGCCTGCTCCGTATCTTCATGAAGTAAAAGATTGGAACGATTATTTTAACGGCGAGTGCCCTCCCGGATCGGTTGATGTGATATACGCCAGAGCGTCCTTATACGCATTTTCTAAATTCATGAAAGGAGAAAGTTTTGAAAGAGACGTTTTGATAAAGGAAACTTATTTACCGATTTGCCGGGCATTACGTCCGGGCGGGCTTATTATCGCGGCGCGTTACGTGCCGAAAGGATCGCGTGAACTTCTGACAGAATCTGAAATGAACGAATTGGGCCTCGAATTTGTATCTTCAAAAACAGTGGAGTTCAAAACGAGCGATCCGATGATATTCATAGTCATGCGCAAAAAGCCGGCAATTAACGATGCCGCGGCGGGAAAAATGCTGTCCCAACAAATGCTTTCCTATGAAAAGTTATTCGACCACATGCTTTTACGTATTGAGCAGATAGAACATGGTGATAGCCGTGAAAAGAGTGAAGCGATCCGTGAGCTTACGAGGTGGGCGGAAGGGCACATGGTCGATCACCTGTATTATTTTGATAAAAGGCGAAACCCGCCCGTAAGAAGAAAAGCCGCGCCCATTGAAATGATCGTCGGGCATTTATATGAAGGAGATCTTTATCCGCAGCACAAAAANNAAACTTTTCCTGGATTTCCCCGACAAATTTCTTAGGAAAACAGTTCGCCTGCTTGTCATTGTTTCGGCGTATCCCACTAATAAGAGAAACCATATTAATAGAGTGCTGCATCTTACGCATGACAAGGTGTGCCGTGAGCTTTTGATCGAAATGGCACAGGAAGCCTATCTGAAAAAAAGACCAGCCGTGCTTAAGCTTATTGTAGATACAGTGAAAGAAATGGAAACGGGTGTATATCGTACGCCGGAATTGCGAAAAGCGGCATCCGATGTCTTAAGCGAAATCCCGGATCCGAAAGAAATTGCGCAGCACCTGTGGGATAGTTTACCTGCCAGAATGGCGGCCGATGAGAAGAGTGCTTCGATTTCAGCCCACTCCGCCGCGGCGGATACGGCGAATGTTACGAAGGCGGAAACCGTAAAGACACCGGAAGGATCGCCCCTCAAATCGCAAAATGTTAAAAGAGTTAACGGTATCCGGTCTACAGTTGAAATGAACATGAAAATCGAAGAGCGGCAAGATGTGATCTTTGATAATATTCGGCGTATGCAGGGGGAAGGATTGGTTATTGATGACCGCCAAGCTTTTTTGTTGCCATCCGAATGGAGAGCCTTAATGGCAATGGAACGAATGGAGCACAATGAAATTAATGAGCGTATATGCGAAGGCCTAAAATTACCGAAGCATAAAACGGGATTAATAGAACCTATATTACGTGAACTGTATAAAAATGTATATAACGCATGGGTAAGCAAGATAGACGATCTGGGCATAAAACCTGAAGATTTTACCGGAAAAGTTACTACAGAGGCCTATTACGAAGGCGATAATATCATTGTAAGTGTTATAGATAATGGAAAAACAATCGATCTTGATACGCGAGATAGACCGATCAAAGCAAATAAATTACCATCTCACATTCCTAAGAGCGGGGTAGCATTGGATAAAATTGCCGAAGCGCTTTCTCGGATCGGTGGAAATATTATTTTCTATCCGTTAAAAGATGGCACAAAGGTTCAATTAAGGATACCTAAAAAGGCGGTATCGGATAAGTTTCATATTGATGATAATGAATTTATTTTAATCGAGACCTCCGCGGCGGATGTTACGACGGCGGAAACCGCGAGGATGGGAACCGAAGAGAAAGGTGTCCCTTCGGGGAACGTCCCCAGCCCTGTAGGACCGGCGCCCTTGACAAAAGAAGAACGTGAAATTCTGGAGAATAAAGGCGGCCCTCTGTATCAATTCAGCGATGGACCTCATAATGAGCAAACAGAACCAAGTTCGAGCAAAGACCGCACCGCGCATGAGGGCGAAGACAGAACGGGTGCGGTAAAGACTGCAAAGACGTCGCAAGAACCGTCTCCAATCGTACAGTCTGTAATGCTTACTCCCGAAGAACTGGAAATAGTCGGCAGGCACGTTTGTGTATATAGAGGAAACCCTGAAAAATTTGATGAAATCGATCAACAGAGAACGGAAGAAGATCTTATAGGTGTGGGTGAGGATAAAAGATTTGATGTAAAAGACGCAAGATATGTAGGCCTATCTTGTGGTCCTTGCATAGCTGTAATTATTAATAATAAAAAGAAGGGAGTGACATATATTGCTCATTCTTTTGGATCTCGCATGCAAAATGTAGTAGAGACTATAATAAAGGCTGCGAATGATAAAAAGATGGGCAATGCCAAGAATGTAGAAGTTATTGTTGGCGGTGCCGGAGTATATTCCGAGATATTCGAAGATTTATCTGCAGTCGACAAATTGGCCGATGTTAATGAAGAATTGACCAACAGAATAGAAGTTCTAAAATGTTTATCGAATAATGGCTTTAAAAATATTCAGCAATTTTTCCCTGGTCAAGTCGACGTCGGCGTTAATTTAGCTTACGACCGGCGCACAGGTGAAGTTGTGGCGGCATTTAGTTCTATATTAGACGTTAACACCCATATTAGTATTGAGGAATATGTGAACTGGTTAAAAAGGGCTGCCGGGGGACTATCCGTGACGTCGCAAAATCCCACCGCCGCGGTGGAAAATGCTGGGGTGGGAAAGGCTCAAAGGCCAGGAGTCATGAGTCAAGTGAGAAACGAAGAGCCTGGCCCAGCGGGGATCGGACGTATTTTTACGGGAGAAAATAAGCGGCCGAGTACGGATGAGAATGCTCGTAAAATTATGCAAACTCATGGCGGCCGACCGCACTTTGTCAGTGATGGACCGGAGATGGACAGCTTATCGATCGAAGACCGCGCCGCACAAGTCATAGAAAGATTTGAAAAAGCATTCGGCAAATTATCCCAAACACGAAAAGAGCTTGTGAGCACCGTAAAGGGGCATCTAGAGGAAGTAGATGAAGCGACGCTCAAGCTGATGCTGAACGTCATCAATGCCGTAGACATGCTGGGAACGAGGATTATGACATGGCAGATGAACTTTGACCTCAATATAGCCGATGATGATGCTATTAATAAACTTTTGGAATCGGCTCATGCAAATTCAACAGAGTTTTTTAAAAAGAAAGATGAGTTACCTCCGGGGATCAGGGAAGGGCTTATGAGGTTAATTGCTATGCTTGCAAAAGACGCGGCTGATTTTCGGGACGCATCCGTTGATTTCGGGACCGAAGGGCTTGTAGATTATCTAGTCAAGCTTCAGGGTAAAGATGCGCAGCCGGAGGCGACACTATTGTCACAGATACAGGCAGTGCTTACGGCTATGCAGGTGCCAAGTTCGGATAGCAATAGGATAATGGAAGCGTTCAGAACGAACAGGCGTGACTATTTCGTGCCTGAAAAGCTCAAGAGTTTGACATATATAGATACGGCTATTGCGATAGGAAAAGGGCAGACGATATCGCAGCCGTCCCTAGTGGCCCAGATGACGGCGCTGCTCGATTTAAGCGGAAATGAGACGGTGCTCGAAGTCGGGACCGGCTCGGGGTGGCAGGCTGCTATCCTTGGCTCGATGCTGCCGCACGGCCAAGTCTATTCTCTTGAGGTTGTTGAATCCCTTGCGGCACAAGCTGCTGAGCGCTTGGAAAAGCTCAAAAGGAATAACGTTACAGTAATAAATACTACCGGGACAGCTAAATTGTTTCCCGATGAGATGTTTGACCGCATAATTGCGACAGCTGCGGCCGAAGAAGTGCCATCCGCGCTTATAGATCAACTTAAGACCGGAGGCATAATTATACTACCGCGCGGAAAACAGGGCGAGAGCCAGAAGCTTATGTACGGTGTTAAAAAGAGAGACAATGTTGGCAGGGTCGATATGGAGTGGACAGATCTAGGGCCTGTCCGCTTTGTGCCTTTTGTCGGCGCAGAAACGGATAGGTATAAGACTGCGTCTGCAGCAAAGCCTACGGAAAGTTCCACTGCAAACGCTGCCGGTGATACGACTCCAAAGATTTCCACCGCGGCGGTGGAAAATCCCTCCGCGGCGGGTGCGGCGGATGTTGTGGCGGCTGAAACTGTGACGACGGATACCAGCGTAATGTCCCAAATCGACACGATCCCTGCAAATCTGCTTTTAGCAGAGATCGATAATGATATTATTATGATAAATGGAGATAGATATCAAATAGTTCCCATAGATAGTACCTTTGCGAATAATAATAGCGAAGATATTTTACGGCTAGTAAACGAAGTTCCTGGAAGTTATTGGAATAAAGATAAACTGTTAGAGGAGTATCCGGGCAAGTGGCAGAATAGTTTTGCCGTCATAAATGAAGCTGGGGGCATAATAGCAATTCTCTTGGCGTATAATCAAGCCCCAAGCGAAGAGTTACATATAAGCCATAAACATATTTTTATTCGCAGGTTATGTACCGATCGTAGATTTATGGTACTTGGAATAGCGCGGCGCCTTTTAAATCATTTGGCTTTGCGCCAATTACCTAATACATATATTGCCCTTCAAACCAATGCAGAAAATATTCCGGCAAATAAGGTATATCAGAATTTGAACTTTGATCATGTCGCGACCCTGCCAATAGATTCACATAGCGATAATATATATATGATTAAGGCCGATAAATTGGTTTCTTCCAGTGGATATTTGACAGCAAGAAACGAAATGCTGCCGTATTTAAGCAGGGATCCTTTCAATACCAAAACGGAAACTATAACTGCGGAAGACAATACGGTGTCCCAAATTAACACGTCCCTGAATCCACATACAACAACGCAAGTCAGGATCCTTGGGAGGAAGGAGTGTATATTAAAGCCTGAATTTGTGCGCAGTGAAAGAGCTATCGCGGCAGAACAAGTAACCGTTGTATTCGATCTGGATGAGACTATTCGGTATTACTCTCATCCACGCGCATCGTATGTTCTTCGCGAAGGCATGACAGAACAGCTCCGAAAACTGAAATCGCACGGTATCCGGTTGGTTCTATGGACCAACAACGATGCCGTTCCTTTCTTCGAGCAATTTCCAGAGATGAGAACAATTTTTGACCTGGCGATAAGCGGATATAATTTTAATTCTCCTTCCCGAGAAGAATTAGCGGCTGCTTATGGTGAGCTGGCTGCTGGTTCAAAGTTAAGTGGTCAAACAATAGATGAAATTTTTGAAAGATGTGAGCATGGCCAGAAAGATATTGGTTTACTGGGTTATCCGCTTATTGTTGATGATTCAGCATCAAAATGGCAAATGGAAAATCTAGCATCCAGGTTGGTGGCGCCGTCTCTTATTGCCGGAGCCTATCAGATCACTAAGATGTCAGCGTATTTTGCGCCAAACTATAGAGAAGACATTAATGATTTGTCGGATATAATTTTGGCAAGGCTCAGAGAACTTGGTGCTCTTACTGTCACAGCGGAAGCGGCGAATGTTGCATCGGCGAAAACTGCGGCGACGCCGGCGGATATGCTCGAGGCAATAAGGGATGATGATGCGCGGCTGACGGATGCGTTGAGCGAGAAAGGGATTACGCCGCGAGAAGTAGAGGAAGAAATATTTAAGACGCTTGTGTCTCGAGAAGTATTCTTTGAACAGGATGGTAAATATTACTTTACAGATATGATGCAAGGGCCGCGGGCAAGCGATACACAGGATATGATAAATCTCGTGAATGATATCATGGGTAAAGAGAAAGATGCTACTCCTGAAATTCTGAGGGCGCACATCGTCGATTATGTCTATACGCATCCGAAAAAAGCGAAGGTCTTTGAGAAGATTCCGGTTATAAGAATATGGAACGGTTATAGCGATCCAGCGCAAAATAATCTTCTTCAACTAATACGGCAAAAAACTAAGGATGGGCCGTATAAAGTCGAGTTTGGCAGTATTGAGAAGCTTGTGAACTTGCCGGACGGCGATAGTGTCACCATCCTACCTTTTATTAAAGGATCGACAGACCATTTACGAACTGCCGAGGGCAAAGTCATATTCATCGATCCTGCGTCGAAAAGCCCTGAGAAGGTTAGTTTTGAACTGGCTCAGTTGGAAGGCCTGATCGGGATCGGCAGGGCATATTTGAACGATGACAGCGAATCATTCTACAGGTTATACCGTATCATGGCGGAGAAGCCGGTAAATTTCTCAACAATGCTTTCCGAACTCAAAAAGAACCCCATTCTTTTCGTAGAGAGTCTTCACTTTATTCTGAAACCTATAGTTGCCAAAGATATGGATGAGCAGCTCAGAATCAATAATATGCTTACAGCCCTCCTCATAGCCGCGTAATCTGTTCAATTCCAAGCTTTTTTAAAATTCTTTGCAACAAAATGGGCGATTTTCCCGTCTTATATAGTGAGGGGCATGTTGAAGGTCACAAATTGTGACCTTAAAAGCATAAGATTGCAATCTGTAATAATATAAAGGGAGGGGAAAATGAATGAATTAGTGCCGCAGGAAGTGATTGAGAATAAGATATTTATGATTAGAGGCAAAAAGGTAATGCTGGATAAGGATTTAGCAGAGCTTTATGAGGTTGAAACCAAACAGTTAACGAGACAGGTTAGGCGAAATATTGAAAGGTTCCCTGAGGATTTTATGTTTAGATTGACCGGTGATGAGAGTTTGAGGTGCCAAATTGGCACCTCAAGTTATGGCGGCAGAAGATACCCTCCCTATGCTTTTACTGAACATACGGCGACTTCGTAGGTTATCTCGCCCCTAAATCATTTGACATCATAGGACGTAATATTATATAATCTTAGCTCATTATATGGGGGTACCTCTAAATGAAAAGTGACAAAATCAAAAAGGGTGTTGAAAGAGCAGGGGCAAGAAGCCTTTTATACGCTACAGGCATATCCAAAGAGGATATGGCCAAGCCGTTTATAGCTGTTGCCTCATCCAGGACCGATATTATACCCGGGCACATACATATGGCCCGCTTAGAGCGCTTTATCGAGCGCGGTATTGCTGCTGCGGGCGGGGTGCCGTTCTTCTTTGGCATACCCGGTATCTGCGACGGCATTGCTATGGGCCACACCGGGATGCGCTATTCCCTTGCATCACGTGAGTTAATAGCCGATATGGTCGAGACGATCATGAAGGCGCACTGCTTTGACGGCCTTGTCTGTTTAACGAATTGCGATAAAATCACACCGGGCATGCTTATGGCTGCCGGACGCCTGAATGTACCGTCGATAGTCGTTACTGCAGGGCCTATGATGAGTGGGAACCTTAAAGGCCGCCGCTTATCGTTAGTCAAAGACACGTTTGAAGCGGTCGGCCGTTTCAGGAAGGGCGACATTTCTCAGGACGAGCTGAGCACTCTCGAGATGTGCGCGTGTCCGGGTGCAGGAGCTTGCCAGGGACTTTATACGGCGAACTCAATGGCTTGTGTGACCGAGGCGCTCGGGATGAGCGTTCCGGGATGCGCTACTGCTTTGGCAGTTTCAGCGAAGAAGGACAGGATCGCTCAGGAATCCGGCGAGCGGATAGTGAACCTCGTCAGGCGCAACATATTGCCGAAGACGCTTTGCAGGCGCGAGGCGTTCGAGAATGCCATCAAGATCGACATGGCATTAGGCGGTTCGACGAACACGGTTTTACACGTTATCGCGATCGCGAAAGAGTTCGGCATAGATATCTCGGCTGAGACATTCGATCTAATTTCGAAAAACACGTCTCATATCGCGAATATACTGCCTGGCGGCGAGCATTTCATGGAAGATCTCGAATCGGCAGGCGGCATTCCCGCAATAATGAAGAGGATGAAGAACCAGCTCAATGACGTAATGACCTGCAGCTCGAAGATGATAAGCCAGATCGCCAATGACGCTCAGATCCTCGACGAGAATGTTATCAGGGATTACAAGAACGCCTATCATAAAGAAGGCGGGATCGCTGTTTTAAAAGGCAATCTTGCTACGGAAGGGGCCGTTATAAAACAGACGGCCGTTTCCGAGGTGATGATGAAATTCAAGGGCAAAGCCAAGGTTTTTGATTCGGAAGAACTGGCGATGGCTGCGATAATGGCCAATAAGATAAAGAAGGGCGACTGTGTCGTCATCCGCTACGAAGGGCCGAAAGGCGGGCCTGGAATGCGGGAGATGCTTTCGCCGACAGCGGCTATTGTCGGGATGGGGCTTGCCGATGATGTTGCTTTAATTACGGACGGAAGATTCTCGGGTGGGACCCAAGGGCCGTGCATCGGCCATATTTCGCCGGAGGCGCAAGTCGGAGGCGTCATCGCGATAGTCCAGGACGGTGATGAGATACAGATAGATATTCCGGCCAGGAAATTGGAACTTTTGGTGAGCGCTGAAGAGATCAGGAAGCGCTTATCGATGTGGAGGGCCCCTGAGCCGAAAGAGCGGGAAGGATACTTGGCGCGTTATGCCAAAATGGTCGGCTCGGCGGCGAAGGGAGCTGTGTTAGAGGCATGAAACTGACTGGGGCACGCATACTGATCGAGTCACTGCGCAAAGAGGGAGTCGACATCATATTCGGCTATCCCGGGGGCCAGGTCCTGCCCATATTTGACGCGCTTTACGACGCGCCGCTCAAATTGATACTGACGCGCCACGAACAGGCGGCTGCGCACGCGGCTGACGGTTATGCGCGGGCGACCGGCAAAGTCGGGGTCTGCCTTGCGACATCCGGCCCAGGCGCGACGAACCTCGTTACAGGCATCGCCACAGCCTACATGGACTCAGTCCCTATGGTTGCGATCACGGGACAGGTCAAATCATTCCTGATCGGCAACGACGCGTTCCAGGAAGCCGACATCACAGGCATTACGAGGCCGATCACGAAGCACAATTACCTGATCGAGGATATCAATGACCTCGCGCGGATCATAAAAGAGGCGTTCTATATAGCTTCTACGGGACGGCCGGGGCCGGTCCTGATAGATTTTCCGTCCGATATCCAGGGCCAGGAGACGGAGTTCATCTATCCGGATAAGGTCGACATACGCGGATACAAGCCGACTTACGAAGGCCATCCCGGACAGATAAAGAGGGCCGCGAAGGCGATCTCGGAATCGAAGCGGCCGATACTCTACGTCGGCGGCGGCGCCATCATTGCCGATGCCTCGGAAGAGGTGAAGAAACTCGCGATCGACAACAACATACCGGTCACGACGACGCTCCTGGGTCTAGGCATCTTCCCTCAGGACAATGAATTGTCGCTCGGCATGCTCGGGATGCACGGCACGGCTTACGCGAACCATTCGATAATGGAATCGGACCTTATCATAGCTGTCGGTGCGAGATTCGATGATAGAGTTACGGGGAAGCTTGAGGCGTTCGCGCCTCACGCGAAGGTCATCCATATTGACATCGATCCGGCGAGCGTTTCGAAGACCGTCGACGTCGACATCCCGATAGTCGGGGACGCGAAGGCCATTTTGAAGCAGTTGAATAAAGCAGTAAAGAAGCCGGATACGAAAGATTGGTTGAAACAGGTCGAGGATTGGAAGAAGAAACATCCTCTGAGATATAAGGACGACGACAAGGTCCGTCCCCAATATATATTGGAAGAGATATGCAAGGCCACGAAAGGTGAGGCGATAATCACGACAGAGGTCGGCCAGAACCAGATGTGGGCCGCGCAGTTCTATACCTTCACCAAACCGCGCACGATGATCTCTTCGGGCGGGCTCGGGACTATGGGCTATGGTTTTCCCGCGGCGATCGGCGCGCAGATAGGCAAGCCTAAGGCAACGGTCTTCGACATTGCCGGTGACGGTTCAATACAAATGAACATCCAGGAGCTTGCTACGGCAGTCATAAATAAACTGCCGGTCAAGGTCGCGATATTGAACAATTGCTACCTGGGAATGGTCAGGCAGTGGCAGGAATTATTCTACAAGAAACGTTATTCCTATACGTCGCTGGGCAGTATGTGCCCAGATTTTGTTAAATTGGCCGAAAGCTACGGCGCTATCGGCATCAGGGTTACGAAGAAGAGCGAAGTGAGGCCTGCGATCGAAAAGGCGCTCAAGACAGACAACACGGTCTTCCTCGATTTCCACATCGAGCAGGAGGAGAATGTCTTCCCGATGGTGCCTGCGGGTGAAGCGATAAACAAGATGCTGAGCGGAGGATTGGCGTAGATAGGATCTAGGTTGCAGGTTCTAGGGTGTAGGGGAAAAATGAAACATACAATTTCGGTTTTAGTTGAGAATAAATTCGGCGTGCTCGCGCGCATTTCAGGATTATTCAGCGCGCGCGGATTCAACATATCCTCGCTCGCCGTCGGCGAGACAGAGGATCCGACCGTTTCGAGGATGACTATAGGCGTCGAGGGTGATGACAAGACGCTCGAGCAAATAAAGAAACAGCTCAATAAGTTGATCGACGTCATAAAGGTCGTCGATTTCAAAGAGGGCGAATTTGTGGACCGGGAACTGATGCTCGTCAAGGTCCAGGTGAACACGAAGAACAGAAAAGAGGTCCTGGAAGCGATAGAATCGATCGGCGCTCACATAGAGAATGCCGGCTCGCGGTCGATAAGCATAGTGGCGACCGGCGACCAGACCAAGGTAAAGGCGCTCCTCGAGCTTTTACGGCCGTTCGGGATATTGGAGGTGGTGAGGACCGGCAGGATAGCAATGGGAACCGAGGATAAAGGACTGAAGGTTGAAGGAAAACCCGAGGTAAACGAATAACTGTAATTACAAAAAGGAAAGGAGTAGTAGGGCAATGGCAAAGATCTATTATGACAAGGATGCGGACCTGAATTTATTGAAAGGGAAAAAGATAGCCGTTATCGGATACGGCATACAGGGGCGCGGGCAGAGTTTGAACCTGCGCGATTCCGGGCTCGACGTTATCGTGAGCGAACTGCCGGGCACAAAGAACTTCGAGCAGGCGAAGGCGGACGGATTTAATCCGGTCTCTGCAAAAGAGGCATCCGCTCAAGGCGACATCGTCCAGATACTGACCGAAGACCACGTCCAGGCAAAGGTCTATAAAGAGCAGATCGCCGAGAACATGAAGAAGGGCAAGGCCCTCCTGTTCTCGCACGGTTTCAATATAAGGTTTAAACAGATAAAACCTTCGAAGAAGATCGACGTCATCATGGTCGCTCCGAAAGGGCCGGGCGCATTAGTGAGAAGGATGTACGAAGAGGGTAAAGGCGTTCCATGCCTTGTGGCGGTCTATCAGGACGCGACAGGCAACGCGAAAAACATTGCGCTCGCTTACGCAAAAGGTATCGGCGGAACACGTGCAGGCGTTATTGAGACTACATTTGACGAGGAGACAGAGACTGATCTTTTCGGCGAGCAGGCAGTTTTGTGCGGCGGCGTCTCAGAGCTTATAAAAGCCGGATTCGATACATTGATCGACGCCGGTTATCAGTCGGAGATAGCGTATTTTGAAGTCCTGCATGAGCTGAAACTGATAACGGACCTTATCCAGCAATACGGTATAAGCGGGATGAGATGCAGGGTTTCGAATACCGCCTGCTACGGCGATATTACACGCGGTAAGAAGATCATTACGGAAAAGACGCGCAAAGTGATGCAGAAGATGCTGAAAGAGATAAAGTCGGGTAAATTCGCCAGGGAGTGGATCAGGGAGAATGAGGCGGGCAGACCCAATTACAAAGCAATATTGGAAAAAGAGTGCGGCCACAAGATCGAAAAGGTGGGCGCTGAGCTTAGGAAAATGATGCCATGGATGGAAAAATAATAATATTTGATACGACTCTGCGCGACGGGGAGCAATCCCCGGGCGCGAGCCTGAATATGATGGAGAAGCTCGAAATAGCCAGGCAGTTGGCTGTCCTGGGCGTCGATGTCATTGAGGCGGGCTTCCCTATCACGAGCCCCGGAGATTTCGAGGCTGTCAAAGCGGTTGCGAAGGCCGTCAAAGGGCCGGTCATCTGCGGACTATCAAGAGCGGTGGAGAAAGACATAGACGCTGCGTACGGCGCCTTGAAATATGCCGTACGTCCGCGCGTTCATATCGTCCTGGCTACTTCGAAGATACACATGAAGTATAAGCTCAAAAAGGCTGAGGATGAGATATTGAAGCTGGCCGTCTCATCCGTAAAATACGCGAAGGCCAAATGCAGCGACATAGAATTTTCACTTGAGGACGCTTCGAGGACAGAGAGAGGCTTTTTGTATGAAGTCGTCGAATCCGTCATAGATGCAGGCGCCACCACGGTGAATATTGCCGATACCGTCGGTTATATCCTGCCGTTCGAATTTGCCGATGTTATAAAAGGCGTAAAGGATAACGTGCCGAATATAGCAAAGTGCGTGATAAGCGTCCATTGCCACAATGATCTTGGGCTGGGCGTGTCGAATTCGCTGGCTGCTGTCTTAAGCGGCGCCCGGCAGGTTGAGTGCACGATAAACGGCCTTGGTGAAAGGGCCGGAAATGCCTCTCTCGAAGAGATAGTGATGGGCATAAAGACCAGAAGCGATGCGTTCAAAGGAATAACTACCGGAATAAATACGAAGGAGCTGTATAAGACGAGCCGGCTCGTATCGAAGTTGACAGGTATGGTCGTCCAGCCGAATAAAGCGATAATAGGATCGAATGCCTTCAGCCATGAATCAGGAATTCATCAGGACGGTGTTTTGAAGGAGCGGACCACTTACGAGATAATGAGGCCGCAAGACGTAGGCTTTGAGGAGACCCGCCTTGTTTTGGGAAAACATTCCGGCAGGCACGCCTTCGCGGAACGCCTGAGAAAACTTGGGTTCGGCCTGACGAAAGAACAGATCGAAAAGGCATTCGAGCGTTTTAAGAAACTGGCCGACAAGAAGAAGGAAATCTTCGACGAGGACCTGGAGACGATCGTACTGGAGGAGATAGCGAGGATTCCGGAAAAGTTCCATCTCGCGCATTTCTACATCGCGTCCGGAGACCAGGTCAAGCCGACTGCAAGCATAAAGTTGAAATATAACAACAAGATACTTGAGGCGACTTCCAGCGGGGACGGTCCGGTCGACGCGTGCTACAAGGCGGTCGATAAGATAACGGGCGCAGCCGGTAAATTGCTCGATTACCAGATAAGGAGTGTCACGAGCGGCAAGGACGCGCTGGGTGAAGTCTCGGTGAAGATCTCGTCGAAGGGGAATATCGTCTCCGGCCGCGGCGCCAGCACGGATATCATCGAGGCAAGCATCAAGGCTTATGTCAACGCCGCGAATAAACTCGTCTATAAGTGTCACAACTCTTAAATGGCAAAACATACGTACGGCCTCATCGGCCACCCTGTAAAGCATTCGCTTTCGCCCGCCATGCAGAACGCGGCCTTCCACGCGCTCGGTATCGACGCCGAATATCTTTTGTATGACGTCGAACCGGAAAAGCTGGAAAACTTTTTAAAGAATGCCACTGCCAATAACATTTCCGGATTGAACGTCACCATTCCACACAAGATACAGGCGAAGACTTACATCGAGCGCAAAGGCACGCTCGATGAGAACGCCGCGAGGCTCGGCGCCGTGAACACGATAAAGATCGCGGAAGACGGCACATTATGCGGATATAATACGGACGGCCCCGGCTTTTACCGCTCGCTCGTCGAGGACCTCGGATTCGAGCCGGAAGGCAAAAATATCTTCGTGCTGGGCGCGGGCGGCGCTGCGCGCGCATGCATAATGTATCTGGGCAACGGGCCAAAGCGGATATTCGTATCCGACATAGACAAGACGAAGACGGACGATCTGAAGGCGCATTATAAGAAATATTACGACGAGCGGAGGCTTACCGTAGTAGGGGAAGGCGATTTTAAAGACAGATTGAAAGAGTGCGAGCTTTTGGTAAACGCGACGCCGGTAGGTTTAAAAGAATCCGACCCGTCGCCCATAGACGCGTCTTTGCTTCATCATGGCCTGTATGTTTACGATCTTGTTTACAACCGCCCGGCCACTGAGCTGGTCAGGAAAGCGAATTCGCTTAAGCTGCACGCCATGACGGGACTGGGAATGCTGCTCTGCCAGGGCGCGATAGCTTTTGAGATATGGACGGGCGCGAAGGCGCCGGTTGCTGTGATGCGAAAAGCATTGAAAGAGGCACTGAAGTAGGGTGTAGGTTCTAGGGTGTAGGGTGGAGGGTGGAGGTGGGATGAATATGGAAAAGAAAAAAATAGCCATAATGAAGTTCGTAACGTCTTTTATTCTTTTGGTGATCGCGTATATTCCGACGCTGATCTGGATGGTAGACAGATGGACGGCGAAAGAGACTTATTACGGGCACGGGTTCCTTATCCCCATAGTATCGCTGGCCATCGCATGGCAGCGTAAGGACGCCCTTAAAAAGATCAGGATATCCGCCGATACGATGGGTATCTGGATCATAGCTGCGGCGCTCTTTGTTCATATCATCTGCGCTTCCCTCAAGGTCTATTTCATATCGGGGTTCTCTTTCGTTATCGCGCTTTACGGGCTCATCCTTTACATGTTCGGCAAAGAGGTGGCGCGCAATCTTATCTTCCCGGTATTTTTTCTATTTGCCATGATACCTTTGCCGCTCGTGGTCGTGAGCAACCTGACAGTGAAGCTTAAACTTTTTGCCGCACAGGCGGCTACTTTTGTCCTGAACAAAATAGGGTTTGTGTGTATCCGGGACGGCAGCATCATCCGCATGCCGTCTTCATATCTTTCGGTCGAGGCTCCGTGCAGCGGGCTGAGGTCTTTGATCTCTCTTCTGACCTTAGGCCTTCTCTTCGCGTACGCGATGAAGGCTTCCTATTTGAAGAAGGGCATCCTCTTCTTATCGTCCGTGCCGATAGCGGTAGCGTCAAATATTACGAGGATAGTGCTTTTGGGGGTAGTTAATGATCTCTACGGCGAAAAAATTGCTATGGGTTTTTTCCATGACTTTACGGGATTCCTTGTATTTGCGCTGGCCTTTGCGGGGCTTTATGGGGTTAACCGGGTTCTGGAGAAGAAAGGATAGGTAGAATAGATGCGCAAGGAGACGATAGGTTATATAGGAATAGTTATCCTTCTCGTGATCACCAGCTTCTTTTCGCTGAACCTTTTCTTCAAAGAGAAGACGGCGCATGACAAATACCATATCAGCGCATTCCCTCGCATTGTCGGCAACTGGAAGGGGACGGACGATACACTGACGGAGAAAGAATATGCGATACTCGAGACGCGCAACCTGATCTCAAGAGAGTATGTCAATCCGCAAAATGAGAAGCTCTATCTATTCATTATATATTCCGAGACCAACAGGTCCGCTTTTCACCCGCCGGAAGTCTGCATGATAGGAAGCGGAATGGCGATAACCGATAAGCAAACGGAGAGGGTAGATTCCGGTAGCTCCTCATTTTTGACAAATAAGCTATATGTAGAGAAGGGACCATATAAAGAGCTCGTCCTTTATACGTACAAGGCAGGAAATATTTATACGAATAATTTCTATTTTCAACAGGCCTATCTCGCCATCCATCAGATCTTCGGCGCTCAGATCCCCGGCGCGACAATACGCGTAACAATGCAAATACGCCGCGACGAAAAAGCTACGCTTACCACGCTCAAAGATTTTCTGGCCAATACCGCTAATATCATCAAATAGCACTGTCCGCACACCTCAACACACGCACCTCAAATATGTTCATTTTTTTCTCAGTGCCTGTCTATGACTGTCATAACTTGTCATAGATTGGCCGGAACCTGCAATTTTTCTAAGCTATAACTGATTTATTATCAATATGTTACGAAATGTGATTTTTGAAATAATTTTATCCGAAAAACACGATCTGGCACAGATAGTGCTTATAACTAAGGTAAGGAAGAAAGGGGTACTGTGAAAAAAGTTATTGAAATGGTGAAAGTAGTCGTTGACGAGATAAAGAAAGACATCGGCATATATCTGACCATTCAGAAATACTCTCGCACCAGCCGTAAAGCCGAGAGGACAGTTTAGGTATTCATGAAAAAGAGTAAAACAAATTTAAGATACTTCGCGATATTCGGAATAGTTGCATTCCTCATATTCTCAATTGCCAGGATCTGCTACGCCCAGATCGACCACGAACCCAACCTGATGGTCCCGGAACCTCAAAGCATCGTATTGCTCTCCAGCGGGCTTGTGGGATGGATGATCCGTTTCGCGAGGAAGCGTTTTCGCGAATTTAAAAGGGTCTTCGATACGATCATAGCGGGCATTGGGATCGTTGTATCAACACCCATCATATTTTTTACAGCCATCATCATTAAGATCGTCTCTCCGGGCCCTGCGTTCTTCAAACAGGAACGCGTCGGCTGGGGCGGGAAACTATTTAACATTTATAAATTGCGCGGGTCGTCTTCTTTTGCCCAAACAGGGCCCGTGTATTTCTCTGCGTCAATTTTCATCGTGCGCAATTTATAAATGTTAAATA
>PLLI01000113.1 GCA_003140915.1 Candidatus Omnitrophota bacterium | reverse complement strand
GCGAGCGTCGCAATTGAATGAAGGCCACCGAAGGTGGCCGAGAAATATTAAACATACCAATTGCAGCGAGCCACAAAATTAGCCGAAAGGACACCTGCCGGTCGACCTGCCATAGTTGCGGTAGGGCCCGAAAAATTTCCCCGATTTAATATTGTAAATCCCCGGATTATTGTGATATACTAATATTACACCCATAGCTATATATCTATGGGTTTATTCTAAGGGCACTTAATTGACGAAATTAAAAAGTTCTGAAAAAGAGGCTATTGCAGGCTATCTCTTCATCCTACCGAATTTCGCGGGGTTCCTCGCGTTCATCCTACTGCCCGTCATATTTTCGCTTCTTTTCAGTTTCATCAAGTGGAATCTCTTATCCCCTCCCAGCTTTGTGGGGTTCAGTAATTTTATAAATCTTTTAGGTTTCCATAAAGAGGCCGGCACATGGCTTGCCAACGACCCTCTCTTCTGGAAATGTTTCGGCAACACCCTTTACCTCATGATGATAATACCGATAGAGATCATGGCGTCTCTTTTTCTCGCGCTGGTCATAAATAACAAGATGAGAGGGATAAGTCTCTTCAAGGCCGTCTTTTTCCTACCCACCATTACCAACGGCGTCGCGATATGCCTTTTGTGGGCATGGATATACAATCCCGACTTCGGCCTGTTGAATACGCTCATAATAAACCTCGGTAAGGCCATCGGCATACATACAAACGGCATACCATGGACCTCTTCGGTGGCGTGGGCAAAGCCGTCGCTCATGATAATGGGGTTGTGGGTAATGATGGGCGGATACAACATGATACTCTTCCTTGCCGCACTTCAGGGTGTCCCGAGGGAACTTTATGAAGCTTCAGAGATCGACGGCGCGGGCTCATGGCAGAAGTTCTGGGCCATAACGTGGCCGATGATAAGCCCGACGACATTCTTTGTCGCGGTTATGGCAACGATCGGCGGTTTTCAGGGCGGGTTCATGCAGGCCTATATAATGACCGGCGGAGGGCCGGAATATTCGACCACTACACTCGAATATCTTATATATAACCATCTGTATAGCTGGCACAATGTGGGATATGCGGCCGGTATAGCGTGGTTCGTATTCCTCGTCGTCTTTCTTATAACGGTATTTAATTGGCGGTTCGGCGGAAAGCTTGTCCAATACTCGCATTATTGATAAGGATTGTCATGCGCGAAGAGGCATCGTTAGCTAAAAAAGTAAGGATATCGAAAAACAGAAAGGCCCTCAAGAAGGTCCTCATATATGCATTCCTTACGCTCGGCGGCGTTACCATGATACTGCCGTTCCTCTGGATGATCTCGACATCGCTCAAATCGTTCAATTCCGTATTCATATTCAATATAAGCGCCGTGCAATGGATACCGCACCCCATATACTGGAAAAACTACATCGACGTATGGAAGGTGGTGCCATTCGCGAGATTTTATTTGAACAGCATATTCGTATGCGTATGTGTTACCTTCGGGCAGGTTGCGACGAGCGCCCTGGCGGCATACGCGTTCGCGAGGCTCAGATTCCCCGGCAGGGATAAGCTATTCTTCGCGTACCTGGCGACGATGATGATACCCGGCTCCGTCACCATGGTCCCCGTCTTCACCATGATGAGCATGTTCGGCTGGATCGACAGTTACAAGGCCCTCATAATACCGGCCATATTTTCGGCTTACGGGACGTTCCTTCTGAGGCAGTTCTTCATGACGCTCCCGCGCGACCTGGAAGACGCGGCAAAGATAGACGGGTGCAGTCTGTGGGGCATATTCTGGAAGGTGATTCTGCCGCTGTCGCATACCGCGCTCGCAACACTTACGATATTTGTGTCGCTCGGCAACTGGGTGAGCTTCATGTGGCCGCTCCTGGTCACGAATTCCATCGAGAAGAAGACGCTGCCGATAGGGCTGGCATATTTTCAGGAACTTTATCAATACGCTCAGCCGGACTGGGGGCTATTGATGGCCGGCTCGCTGGTGACGATGGTTCCTATAATAATAGTCTTCCTCTTCAATCAGCGTTTCTTTATCGAGGGGATCAAGCTGACGGGGATGAAGGGGTAATAATGAGTAAAATATTGGAGACCTTGAATAATCCGTTCAAAAAAGAGAGGGCCAGGACTTCCGCCCAGGAAGAGATAGCGAAGATATATCTTAAAGTCTCCGACAAGCCTAAGCACAAGAGAGAGAAAAGTTTGCCAAGGTTCCCGTGGGTGGTCACGGGCCTTGCACTGGTCTTAGCGCTCCTCATCCTTCTCTTTAAAAGCAATATCGACGTGAAAGTGAGGATACTGGGCGAGATACCTACGTTCGGGCCTGTCCCGGACGACAAATTCGGGAGTTTGCGTGAAAAGGGCCTGTATCTCGTAAAGGGTTCCGAGCCGAATAAGTATATCGTCAGGGATGTCAATTTCGCGGGGGATGCCGGGACCTTCAGCAAAGTTGCGGATGACGAACTCGTCCTGTGCAATTCTAGAGGAAGCGGTTGGGCAAATTACGAAATATATTTAAAAGAACCCATTGACCTGAACAAGCTCGATCTGAAATATATGGCGCGAGGCGAGTCAGGCGATGAGTATCTCACGGTAGTCATAGTCGATTCCGACAACAGGACTTACAGGGTCCAGAAGGACATATCGTCGAAACTATCGAAAGACTGGCAGGCGATAACGTTGAATTTCAAGCCTTTAAGAAATGCGATCGATCTGGCGAACATATCGGCCATCAGGTTCGAGTTCGGGAGTTTAACGGCCGGCAACAGTGCGATGTCGACCTTATTTTTAAAAGATATATGCGTTACCAAAACTAAACGATTGGGGATCCGATGAAAGGGTCTAACATCTTTAGTTTTCATATCACGCAGGACAGGGAAAGACGGAATCTCGCGATACTTGAGCTTATCCGTAAGCGCGGCCCCATCTCGCGGGCGGAGATATCGAGGATGCTGGGCTCCAACATAGTCACTGTCACGAATTATGCCGATTACTATATCAATAAGCGGATAATACTCGAGGTCGGGCTCGATATGTCCTCCGGCGGCAGGAGGCCGGAACTTCTGGAGTTGAATGCGAAGTCGGGTTATGTCGTGGGAGTCGACATAAGCCCCACGAACATATTGGCTATAGTCGCGGATCTCAAGGTCAAGGTCCTGGCGAAGGCAAAGATACCGCGACCTTCCACAAACATGGAAGAGCTGATCCCGGAGGTCACAAAGATAGTAAAAGATGTTATTACCAAAAGTAAGATTAATCCGCCCGATATAAAGAATATAGGGATAGGCATCTCCGGTATAATCGATTATCCCTCCGGCACCATCCGCGATACGGACCCGACGAGAGGCAGGACGCGCGTCAGTTTCCTGAAATTCGCGAAGGCGCTGGAGCAGTCCTTCGACATGCCGGTATATATAGGTAACGATGCCTCGTGCGCCGCGTTCGGCGAAAAGACATTGAACCCGTCCGCGGACGTCGAAAATCTCATATACATATATTCGGACGTTGGATGCGGAATAGTCGTTAACGGCGATGTCTATACGGGATCAAGCGGCTGCGCGGGCGAGATACAGATAGCGTATAACGGGCTTCAAACCGACGAGAAGGGATATGTCAAAGAATTTGCGTATCTCAGGCCGTGGGGTGTCGACCTGGGCGTCGTGCACGAAGCAAAGAAGGCCGTGCAGAAAGGTTCATCCGGAGAGATACTGAAGCTCGCTAAGGGAAATGCTGAGGCCATCACGAAAGAGACGGTCTTAAGCGCGGCAAAGGCCGGCGACAAGCTGGCATTGGAGCTATTGGAAAACGCCGGCAAGGACCTGGGCGTGCGGATAGCATACATGATCGACCTCCTCAATCCGTCGATGGTCATAATCGGCGGAGGGATGGAAGCGGCAGGAGACCTTTTATTCCAGCCGGTCAAGGATACCGTGAAGAAATTCGCGTTTGAGGAGCCCGCCGGTATCGTAAAGATAGTGCCGACTTTTCTGGGAGAAGACGCGATAGTGATGGGCGCGGCAGCATTAGCGGCAAGGGAAGTGTTCATACAGGCGTAACTTTTTAATTGGAGGATAAGGCAATGTGGAGTTTAAGATTACGGATGTGGTTACTGACAGCGCTTCTTTTTGCGATAATCTACGCGATAATATCGATGGTGAGCTATTCGCTCGGCATCGGCAATTTCTATTTCTACCTGATACTTTCGGTCGTGATGATGCTCGTCCAGTACATACTGGGGCCGAAATTGATCGAATGGTCGATGAAGATAAGGTACCTGGCCCCTACCGAGAACCAGGAACTGCAATCGATGGTCCGCTCGCTTGCCGCGTCCGCGAATATACCGGTGCCGCGGATAGGGATCGCGCAGGTTTCGATCCCCAACGCCTTTGCGTTCGGTCGCACGATGAGAGACGGAAGGATCTGTGTGACCGAAGGCATAATGGGCCTTCTCGACAGGGATGAGCTTAAGGCGGTCCTGGGACATGAGATGAGCCATATAAAGAACAGGGACGTCCTGACGATAACGCTCCTCTCCGTCATCCCCATTATTCTTTACAGGATCGCGTGGCAGTTCCTCTTCTTCGGCGACAGAAGGGGCAGGGGCCAATCGAACGCGATGCTTGTCGGGCTCGTAGCGTTCATATTCTATCTTCTGACGAACCTCCTGGTCCTGTATGCCTCGAGGATCCGTGAATATTTTGCCGATAAAGGTTCAATCGATCTGGGCAATAAACCTTCGCAGCTTGCATCAGCTTTATATAAACTCGTCTACGGATCGGCGAGGATGCCGAAAGAGGCCATCAAGGAGACCGAGGGATTGAAGGCATTCTTTGTCAACGACCCTTCACGGGCGCTTGCCGAACTCAAAGACCTGAGGGACCTCGACCTCGATAAGTCGGGCACCATCTCCGACAGCGAGCTGATGGCCTTGCAGAATAAAAATGTCCGGTTAGGTTTTGGTGACCGGGTAATGGAAATTTTCAGCACCCACCCTAACATGCTTAAGAGGATCAAGCGCCTGAGCGAATGGGAAAGAGCTTGAAATTCAATTTTGAAGCGACAGGGATAGGATCTGTCCCATTCAAAGATCCCAGGAAGTCCTGTGAGATGATCTTCGATATTTTCCCGTCCATTCCATTCTGGCCACAGCTGCCGCGCATGTCGTTCCTCGAGAATATGTACGTCCAATTTTCCGAAAGGCTGCCGGGGCTTCTTCTCGACGAGGAAAAGAGGACGATACGCATTGATACGGCCAAGGCAGCCGATGATATCGAGAATGTTTATGAAAAATATCTTGAAAGCGATATTGAATTCTTCAAAGTATCGGAAGATCACGCGAAAGGTTTTTACGAATTTTTACGTCTTGCCGGGGAGTTATCCAAGAACGCAAAATTTCTAAAAGGCCACATCACCGGTCCCGTAAGTTATGCCCTATCGCTTACGGACCAGAATAAGAAATCGATCCTTTACGATAACGAACTCTTTGAGGCCTTGGCGAAGGTCCTTGTGATGAAGGCGAAATGGCAGGCGCGGAAGTTACGGTCCGTTTCTCCGAACGTAATTATTTTTATAGACGAACCGTCCCTCGTTTCTTTAGGATCGAGTTATGTGAATATAAACGCCGATGCCGCATTTGAAAAACTCGACGAGTTGATAAGGGCAATTAAAGACGAGGGCGTCATATGCGGCCTCCACTGCTGCGGCAATACCGACTGGGCATTGCTCTTAAAGACGGATATTGACATAATAAATTTTGACGCCTATAATTTTACAAAAGAGTTTTTGTTATATAGCGAAGAATTAAAGGAATTTTTCCAAAGAGGCGGCTCTATAGGATGGGGGATAGTGCCTACCTCAGGCTTGACCGGGGAGGAGACGGCCGAGGACCTTGCGCAAAGGTTGCGTGCCGCGATCGATATCCTGGCGGACAAAGGGATCGAAAGAGAGTCGGTTTCATCCCTGGTCACTCCGAGTTGCGGGATAGGAACTCTCGACGAGAAGACAGCCCGGAATATTCTTGAGACTACAAAAAAAGTATCTGAGATCATGCAGGGATAAAAGAGATGGATGAAAAAAATAAGAATTTTATAGCCCTTACGGATGAATACGCGAGTTACAAAAAGTCCAAGGTGGCGATAATGCAGGTGCCCTACGACAAGACCACGACCTATATTCATGGCACGTCTAAAGGCCCTTCCGCTATCATAGATGCCTCCAGATATATGGAACTTTACGACGATGAGCTGAATCAGGAAACGTTCAGGATCGGTATTTACACCGCCGAACCGCTCGACGTTGCGAAGTTGTCATCGGAGGAGATGGTGGAGAAGGTCTGCGTCTCGACCGCGGAACTTTTGAAGGCGGGCAAGTTCCCCGTTATACTGGGCGGCGAACACTCGGTTTCGATAGGCGCTGTCAAGGCATTTAAAGAGGTCTATCCTAATATCTCGGTCCTGCATCTCGATGCGCACTATGACCTGAGAGATGAATATTTCGGCTCGAAACTCAATCACGGCTGTATTGCGCGGAGGATAAGCGAGATCTGTCCAGTCGTCCAGGTCGGCACGAGGAGCATGTCGAAGGAAGAGAAGGATTTCTTGGCTAGCCAGCCGAACGGCAAGGTCAAATCGATAAGCGTCTATGATATACTCGATACGCCGATGTGGAAAGACAAGACCACGAATGCCTTGAGCGAAAATGTCTATGTAACCATAGACCTCGACGTCTTCGATCCGGCGATCGTTCCGGCGGTCGGGACACCCGAGCCGGGCGGGATAGGCTGGTACGAAACGCTCGATCTTTTAAGGGACGTATCCAAAGACAAAAAGATAGTGGGCTTCGACGTAGTAGAGCTTTGTCCTATAGAAGGTCAGATAACGTCGGACTTCCTCGCAGCAAAGCTTATCTACAGGTTATTGGGATACATATTCTCCGGTAAGAAATAGAAAGGGATACGGATGCTTTTAGTTCCGCGAAAAAATTTGCTTGTTCCCAAAAAGATGTTCTTTACAAAAGGCGTCGGCAGCCACAAGGCGGAACTTCGAAGTTTCGAGCTTGCCCTGCGCGACGCAGGCATAGAAAAATGCAACCTCGTCCACGTTTCGAGCATCCTTCCTCCCGAATGCAGGGTCATATCCAGGAACGAAGGTTTGAAAGAGCTTTATCCCGGCATGATCACTTATGCCGTCATGTCAAGATGCACCGGTAACGAACCCCACAGGCTCATTGCCGCCAGCATCGGCTGCGCGGTCCCGGCGGACCCTCACGCCTACGGGTATTTAAGCGAGCATCATGCCTTCGGGCAGAACGAAAAGGTATCGGGAGACCTTGCCGAAGACCTCGCGGTAGAAATGTTGGCCTCGACGCTGGGGCTCGAATTTGACGAGGATAAATCCTGGGATGAAAATAGAGAGATATACCATTTAAGCAACAAGATAGTCCGCACTTCAAATACGACGCAGTCTGCGGTAGTCAGCCCTGAGGGTAACTACTCCACCGTTGTTGCCGCCGCGGTATTCCTGTTCTGACGATTCGTTACGGATGACTTGTTTTTACATTTTAAAAGAACCTTCCATTTGATATAATATTCTCATATGATTCGGCAAATAAGGCTGCCTTTTAAGTTAAAAAGGCCCGTTCTCGCCTGCGGGGCGGATCTGAAAGGTGCGTTTGCGCTTGCACGGGGCAGAGAAGCCTTTTTAATCGATGGTTTCGGCGACTTGAGCGATCCTGATAATTTTGCGGAATACGAACGGGCGGTCAAAAAATATCAGAAGAGATTGGGCATAAAACCGCAGATCATTGCCTGCGACCTTCATCCCGGGTATTTCTCTACTCGGCTTGCTCATGAATATACGAAATACGATATACGAAATACGATATACGAAATACAACACCACGAGGCCCACATCGCTTCCGCAATAGTCGATAACGATATTAAAGGTAAGGTGATAGGCATCGCTTTCGATGGCACCGGCTACGGGTCCGACGGCAACATATGGGGCGGGGAGTTTTTCACAGGAGGGTTAAAGAAATTTAAAAGGGCCGCGCACCTCGAATACATTCCGATGCCCGGTGGAGAAATGGCTATAAAAGAACCGTGGCGCATGGCAGTGAGCTATCTTTATCATTCTTTCGGCAAAATAGACGCTGCCCCTATTTTAAAAAAGAGATGGCGCGAGAAAGATGTTGCGGTGATGAAGGCGATGATCGATAAAAAGATAAATTCGCCTCTCACGTCAAGCGTCGGAAGATTGTTCGACGCCGTGGGCAGCCTCGTCTTGGCGAAAGATCGTGTTTCGAAAGAAGCAGAGTTACCCATAGAATTAGAGGGCCTGGTTTCAGGCACCGGCTGCGGGAGCTATAAATTTGATATTCGCCCAGGCTGCGAAGGACTTATAGCAGAGACTGGTGGAATCATAAGAGATATCGTTAAAGATCTGTCCGGGAAAATAGATACAGCCGTAATATCGCGTAAATTCCATGACACGATAGCCGATCTTATCCTTGGCGTATCTTCGAAGCTGAGGAAAAAGTTCAAATTGAGGCAAGTCGTATTGAGCGGCGGCGTATTTCAGAACAAGTATCTGGCCGCAAGGGCAGCTGAAATTTTACGGGCCAGCAAATTTAAAGTTTATATTCATTCTGGTATCCCGACGAACGATTCAGGAATACCGATCGGCCAGATAGCGATAGCTGGCCTGAGCAGCATAAAAAGAGAGGGCATCTATGCGTAACAGGGGATTCTCTATAATTGAGCTCATAGTGGCAGTGATAATAGTCGGCATTCTCGCGTCTATAGCCGTGCCGATATACACTAATTTAGTACAATCCTCGCGGCGCAGTGAGGCATATGCAACGATTGGCGGCATTCGCAGCGCTATGGATGCTTACTATACGGAATATAACACCTACCCTCACTCTATTCAATTTCAGTATCAAAGCAACCAACCTTACCCTGACGGCAACGAAAGCGGTTGGGGAGCAATAGGAATGGAGAATTTGAGTAAGCCAAGCAATAGCGGATGGTGGTATGGTGTTTATGTTATATACAGCGGTTCTCCCCCCCAACTATGGTATTACATCGAGGCTCGCAATACCGGAACAGTAACGCCGTCTAGTGTATTTTGGTACAGCCTCACTAAAAATTTTACACCGGATTCACCGTTTCAATCAGGGGAAATACAGTAATAATAAACAATGGGGACGATCGAATGTGTTTAGGCATACCGATGAAGGTAATAAAGATAGACGGTGATGAAGGGACCGTCGAATCCGGGGGCTTGAGAAAGAAAGCTAATTTCTCTTTAATGAAGAGTGTCAAGCCGGGCGAGTATGTGCTTTTGCATGCCGGTTTCGCGATAGAGAAGATCAAGGACGCAGAAGCGCGCAAAACACTGCGCGTACTGAAAAGTTTGTAATAGAATTTTTCGATGCAATAGAATGTGCTGTGTCGAGTGGNNAATTTTAACGCCCTGCTCACCACATCGCCACATCACATTCCTATGGTAAGCGAAAAATTTTACCTGGAGTGAGCGAAGAAATTTTTCTATTAGGCAAACAGTAGAATTCTAGTGGAATGCTCGAGAGGGCTGTGCTTACGCGACGACCTTGAAATCGCGAGCGGGCACGGTTCCCGAGCTATAGACTGACTTGATGCGAGGGAGAGCGAGCGATTTCAAGAGCAAAATTTCTCGCTGGGAAATTTTGCGATCGGCGCGAAGCACAGCCCTCTCGCAAGCATTACCTGAAAGTAAACGCCTCCACGAAAAGAAAAATTTCTGAGTAATATTATGAAATACATCGACGAGTTCAGGGATAGGCGGTTGATCGATAAAGTTGCGGCGGAGATTCGTAAGGCCGTTGATCCAAAACGAACGTATAACTTCATGGAAGTATGCGGCACGCACACGATGGCAATATTCCGCTTCGGCCTTAAGACGATACTGCCGCGCAATATCAATCTCATCTCCGGCCCCGGATGCCCGGTTTGCGTTACGCCGAATGAATTTATCGACAAAGCGATCGTGCTTGCCCGTCGGGAAGGCGTGATCCTCGCGACCTTCGGCGACATGCTCAAAGTCCCCGGTTCTCATTCCAGCCTGGAGAAAGAAAGAGCGAATGGCGCGCTCGTCAAAATGGTATACTCGAGCATGGATGCGCTCGACCTGGCAAAGAAAAACCCGGATAAAGAGATCGTCTTTTTAGGGATAGGCTTTGAGACGACCGCACCCACAATTGCTCAATCGATTATAACGGCAAAAAAAGAAAAGATAAAGAACTACTCGGTCCTTTGCGGACATAAGACGATGCCGGAGGCCCTGAAGGTTTTGACCGGAGAACTCGGGTCCAGGATAGACGGATTTTTACTGCCCGGCCATGTCAGTGCGATAATAGGTACAGGGCCGTATGCGTTTCTGCCAAAACGCGGCAAGAGATGCGTCGTAACGGGATTCGAACCGCTCGATATATTACAGGCGATATGGATGCTCTTGAAGCAAAGATCGCCTAAAATAGATATAGAGTATACGAGGATCATAACGAGGGCCGGGAACGCATTGGCCAGGCGGAGCATGGAAAAGGTATTTGAGGCGGCCCCTTCGCAATGGCGCGGCATCGGCAAAATTAAAAATAGCGGGCTTAAAATAAAAAAAGGTTTCTCGGAATTCGATGCCGAATTAAAATTTAAACCGAAAATAAGCCAGCCTAAAGAAGACAAGGCCTGC
>PLLI01000029.1 GCA_003140915.1 Candidatus Omnitrophota bacterium | reverse complement strand
TCGGACTGATGCCTCATCCGGAAAGGCACATATCTTTTTATCAGGGCCCGCACTGGACGCGGGTGGCCCGACGAGGATCTCTCAAAAAGGAAGGTGATGGGTTCGCCATATTTACAGACGGCGTAAAATTCGCTAAAAAATATTTGTAATCTTTATCTATTTGGTATATATTATTACAAAAGGAGATAGGCTATGAAAACGATATCCATCGCAAATCAGAAGGGCGGTTGCGGTAAAACTACCACGGCTATAAATTTGTCCAGCGCCATCGCAGTTTCCGGTAAAAATGTCCTTTTGATAGACCTTGATCCTCAGGCGCACGCGACTTACGGGCTGGGGGTNNGCCACGGGCTGGGGGTAGCCAATCAAACCGCAGATAAAACGATCTATAACGTCCTGACCGACAACAGTGAAAGACGCAGGCCATTGTCAGACTGCATATTCAACGTAACTAAAAACCTGGACATAATACCTTCGAGCATTTTACTGAGCACCATCGAACAGGAACTAAAGGACAAGGAAGACGCCGTTTCAAAACTTCACGGCATACTCGCCTCCAGCTCGCTCAATTATGATTATGCTATCATCGATTGCCCGCCCAGCCTGGGATTTCTCACGTTCAACGCACTGAGGGCGGCAGACGTCGTCCTCGTCCCGATAGACATGAGCGCGTTTTCTCTCATGGGGGTCGCGAAACTTTTGGGAATGCTCGAACTGATAAAGGTCAAGATCAACCATTCCCCGAGAGTGAACGCCGTCGCCACCATCTTCGACAGGAGGACAAAATACTCGCAGACGATGTTGGACGAAATAACGGCACTCTTCAAGGACCAGATGCTCCAAACGGTAATAAGGCTTAATGTGGCGCTCAAGAAAGCGGCATCCAAGGGTATCTCCGTGATACAGTTCGACTGTGAATCAAACGGCGCGATAGACCATCTGGCCCTGGCCAAAGAAATAACCAGATATGACGAAGAGTCCGATGCCGTAAAAAAGGTCGAAGCCGATGAGAATGCCATGCTCGCAGTGACGAATACGGTTGACCAACCCCAAGCCAGCGCCTCCCCGGAAGCCCCGTCCCTGATGGAAGCCGTTGAGTCGTTGTCCAAGGAGATCAGGTTCGCGATAGATGCTCCCAACGCCAAGGATATCTACATCGTAGGAGACTTTAACCATTGGAAGATAGACGACTCCAGCCGCCTTTCACGGATACAGGACGGCAAATGGGAAAAGTCGCTCGGTCTGCCTGCCGGGAGATACAAGTATAAATTCGTCATCGACGGCGAATGGGTCCTCGATTCGCAAAATTCGCAGCGAGTGCCTAACGCGTTCGGGACGTTCGATTCGATCATCAATCTCTAAAGGATATACGATTGGCTTTATTAAAAGGCGACTTCACGAAAGAAGACCCGTGGCGGATATTCCGCATAATGAGCGAATTCGTTGACGGGTTCGAAGAGCTTTCAAACGTCAAAGAAGCGGTATCCATATTCGGTTCTGCAAGAGCAAACCCTTCGGACAAATATTATAAGATAGCTGAGGAGACGGCCGCGAGGCTGGTGAAGAGCGGTTATTCCATCATCACGGGCGCCGGCCCGGGCATAATGGAGGCTGCGAACAAAGGCGCGAAAAAGGCCGGCGGTGAATCTATCGGCCTGAACATACTCATACCGACCATGCAGAAGCCGAATAAATACGTGACGAAACTTCTGGAATTCAAATATTTCTTTTGCAGGAAGGTGATGTTCGCTAAATATTCCAAGGCGTTGATAGCCTTTCCGGGCGGTTACGGAACGATGGACGAATTCTTCGAGGCTATAACGTTAGTGCAGACCAAAAGGATAGACCCGTTCCCTATAATCCTCGTAGGCAGTCAGTACTGGAAAGGATTGATCAATTGGATGGAAGGCACCATGCTGCCGCACGCGATGATCCATAGGTCCGATCTTAAAATATTCAGCGTAACGGACACCCCTCAAGAAATCGTATCGATAATAAATAAATTTTACAAGTAAGAGCGGCCGTTGCATCTTATCCGCCTTCGGCGGATTATCTGCCAGAGGTTGACATTACAGATAAAAAAGAGGATGGCAACAGCACTTTGCAGGTATCTAGTACCTTAAGGCCCGAGAACGGGTCACTCTAGGCTGTTGTCATCCGTATATAAGTATACCTGAGAGTTTCACAAAATGCAAGGTTCGCAGACAATGAAAAGAGAATATGATGTTATTGTAGTAGGCGGGGGCCACGCGGGCTGCGAAGCGAGCCTCGCGGCCGCTAGATCAGGCTGCAGGACGCTCCTCTTGACGATGAGCGCGGATACGATCGGCGCATTATCGTGCAATCCGGCCATAGGCGGTCTGGCCAAGGGGCAGCTGGTAAAAGAGATAGGCGCGCTCGGCGGATCGATGGCGAAGACGACAGACGCGACAATGATCCAGTTCCGACTTCTGAATACCAGCAAAGGGCCGGCTGTCAGGTCCTCGAGAGCCCAGGTCGACAGATACGCGTATCGCGCTTACATGAAGGCGGTTATAGACGCCCAAGACGGCCTGGACGTCAGGGAGGGCATGGCCGAAGAAGTGCTTCTGAAGAACGGCTCGTGCTGTGGATTACGAACTACGCTAAATGAAACATATCTTGGCAAGACGGTAATAATAACTACCGGCACATTCCTGAACGGGCTGATACACATAGGGCTCGAGCACTTCCCGGGAGGAAGGATAGGGGAGAAGAGTTCCGATGGCCTGTCTAACTCTTTGCGGGACATCGGGTTACGCATGGGAAGGCTCAAGACCGGGACCTGCGCGCGCCTCGATGGGAAGACGATCGATTTTGAAAAGCTTTCGATACAGTTGAGCGATGTTGAGATCATACCTTTTTCTTTTTACTCAAAAAGGATAACGAAAGAACAGCTTCCGTGTTACATGACCTACACGAACGAAAAGACCCATGAAATAATAAGGACGAACCTCGATAGGTCCCCGTTATTCACCGGCGTAATCAAAGGGACCGGCGTCAGGTATTGCCCATCCATCGAAGATAAGATATACCGTTTCCCGGACCGCGACCGCCACCACATATTTTTAGAGCCGGAGGGCCTGAACACTACCGAATATTATCCCAACGGCATATCGACCAGCCTGCCGGTGGACGTTCAGGAGAAGATAGTAGCTTCGATAGAGGGCCTGGAAAATGCCAGGATAACCCGGCCGGGTTACGGCATAGAATACGATTACGCGGACCCGACCCAATTATACCCGACCCTTGAGGCCAAATCCATACCCAACCTTTACCTGGCCGGACAGATAAACGGGACGACCGGATATGAAGAGGCCGCATCCCTGGGGTTAATGGCCGGCATAAACGCCGGCCTTAAAGTAAAAGGCCAGGCGCCATTAATCCTCGAACGTTCCCAGTCTTACATAGGCGTATTAATAGACGATCTCGTAACGAAGGGAACCAATGAACCATACCGGATGTTCACATCCAGGGTCGAATATCGTCTATTGTTGCGCGAAGACAACGCCGATACGCGTCTTGCGGCCATAGGCCATAAAATAGGTCTCATCGACGACGAAGATTATGAGAAAACTATCGCAAAACAGCGGCGTATCGGACAAGAGATCTCGCGGCTCAAAGAAAACCGCTTTGAAAAGGCATTGCGTCGGCCCAACGTATCGTATAAAGAGGCATTGGGTCATGATGCCGGTATGAACCTATCCGAGGAAGAGATAAGGTCGATCGAGACAGAGATAAAATACGAAGGATACATAAAGAGGCAGACGGCACAGATCGCCCGCATGGACAAGATCGAAAAAATAAAGATACCGGAGAAGATAGATTACGATAAGATACATGGACTCTCTTCCGAAATAAAAGAGAAATTGGAAAAGATAAAACCCGTCAATCTCGGCCAGGCAGCAAGGATCTCAGGGGTAACCCCATCGGCCATATCAATACTGATGGTGTATCTGGAAAAGAGAAGGCGAAGCGTGAACCAATAGGAGTTCCCGTCCGGGTCGGGAAACAGGTAAATTGATTCCCGACCCGGACGGGCAAGGTGGCATGAAATTATACAATGATTACA
>PLLI01000016.1 GCA_003140915.1 Candidatus Omnitrophota bacterium | reverse complement strand
TTCATCGAGGTCGAGACGCCGATCCTGACGAAATCCACGCCCGAAGGCGCCAGGGACTATCTCGTGCCGAGCAGGTTGAACCACGGGAAATTCTTCGCGCTGCCGCAGTCGCCGCAATTGTTCAAGCAGATCCTTATGGTCGCCGGGATGGACAGGTATTTCCAGATAGCGAAATGTTTCAGGGACGAGGACCTCAGGGCGGACAGGCAGCCGGAATTTACCCAATTCGATATAGAGATGTCATTCGTTACGGAAGAGGACATATATGAGCTTTCGGAAGGCCTGATGAAGAAGATATTCAAAGAAGCAGCCGGATACGATTTGAAGACGCCTTTCCCGAGGTTGAAATATTCCGAGGCGATGGCACGATTCGGATGCGACAAGCCGGACACGAGGTTCGGCCTGGAACTGTCGGAGATCACCGATATAGTGCGGAAGAGCCAATTCAAAATATTCCAGGATGTTATAAAAAAATCCGGCCGCATCATAGCGATAAATGCCAAGGGCTGCGGTGGGTATTCGCGCAGCCAGATCGACGAACTCATAGGGTTCGTGAAGGAATACGGGGCCAAGGGGCTCGCCAATTTCAAGGTCGAGCGAGGCGCGCTCACCTCCCAGATAGACAAGTTCTTTTCCAAGGAAGAGCTGGCGGAAATAAAGACAAAACTATCCGGCGAGGACGGTGACATGATATTCATGGTTGCCGATAAAGAGAAGGTCGCCAATGAGTCGATGGCGGCCCTTCGGAAGCTGCTCGGCAAATCCATCGGCCTTATAGATGAGAAAAAATTCGATTTTCTATGGGTGACGGACTTCCCGCTATTCAAATATAATGACGAAGAGAAGCGATGGGAATCCGAGCACCATCCTTTTACGTCGGTCCATCCCGATGACATAAAGCTTCTTGAGGAAGGTAAATCGCTCGACAAGGTCCGTTCGCGCTCCTACGACCTCGTCATAAACGGTACGGAGATAGGCTCGGGGTCGATCAGGATCCACGAGCGTAAATTGCAGGAACTTATCTTCAAGACGATCGGCATAGGCGAAGAACAGGCGCGCTCGAGGTTCGGGTTTCTACTCGACGCGTTCAAGTATGGCGCTCCGCCGCATGGCGGCGTTGCTTTTGGGCTCGACCGGCTAATGACGTTCCTGGTCGGCTGTGAATCGATAAGGGAAGTTATCGCGTTCCCGAAGACGCAGAAGGCGTTCTGCCCGATGACGAATGCGCCGTCAGACGTCGATGAGAAACAATTGAATGAGTTGGGAATAAAGATAAAAAAGGAGGCAGTATGAGGCTAATGTCTTTGATATCGGTTGCCGTTATTGCAGTGGCGCTCTTTGGCTGTGAAAGGATAAGCAAACCCTACATCATGACCGTTGACAGGGTCGATCAGAAAGTGCAGGGGAACCGAGGTTATCTGAAGGGCACGCCGCCGCCGTTAAAAGAGAGAACAAACCTTACCAGGCCGCTCATTGCGGTCGATATGGACCTTGTGGAGATAAAAGGCAAGCCGGCCCAGGAGACGACTATTGTTACAAAAAATCAGGCAAATCCGGCCACCACGACGACTACCAGTGAAACTGTCGCCAGCACAACTGCTGCGCAGGAACAGATAAAGTAGGGTGGAAGTCAAAGTTGTAAATCTACATAAAAGATATAAGATAAATGAGCGCCTCGTAAAAAAGATAGCGGCGTATATCTTGAGACATTGCGCAGTGGGCAGTAATAGTAGGCTCGAAATAGTATTTTTGACCGATGGCGCGATCCGGCTGCTCAATAAAAGATATAAAGGCGAAAACCGGCCAACGGATGTTTTAAGCTTTGACCTGGGCGGAGGCCTCTTCGGGGCCGATCTCTTTTCGGTCGAGATATTCATATCGATAGATACGGCGCTAAAAAATTCGAGACTATTCGGCACGACGCTGCCGGAAGAGGCAGTGCTTTACATTATCCACGGCATCCTGCACTTGACGGGCTATGATGACGTGACCCGAAAAGGCCGGGCCAGTATGGAGGAAAAACAGGAAGAGGTCCTGAAAAGGTTATGCAGGAAAGAAAATTTGTCGAAAGTTTTAACGCCGCAGTAGAAGGTTTCATATATGTCCTGAAGACGGAACGCAATATGCGCGTCCATTTTCTGGCGGCCTTCTTCTTTCTCCTTCTGGGTATATATCTTAACTTTACATATCTGGAGACGGCGGCGCTTTGCGTTGTCATTATATTGGTCCTGGTGAGTGAAATGATAAATACGGCCATCGAGCTCATGGTCGACATGATAAAGAGCGATTTTCACCCTGTCGCGCGGGTCGTGAAGGATGTCTCGGCCGGGGTGGTGTTATTAACATCCATAAACGCCGTGGTGGTCGGATATATTTTATTTTCCCGGAAAATTCCTTTTAACGTAACTATGGCCATGGAGACCATAAGAAGTTCGCCGTGGCACGTGACATTCATCGCGCTGATACTGGTATTCGGCTCTACGATAATCGGAAAGATGCTTTCCCGCAAGGGCACGCCTTTACGCGGCGGTATGCCGTCCGGTCACGCGGCGATCGCGTTCTCTACGTGGACCATAATAGTATTTTTGACTAAAAATTCCATCGTCATAGCCTTGACGTTTTTGATGGCATTCCTGATCGCAAGACACAGGCTAAAAGATTCCATCCATACGATGTGGGAAGTTGTCGCCGGCAGCATCCTGGGCGTGCTTCTCACCATTCTCGTGTTCCAGGTTTTCCGCTAATATCAAGAGATCGACATGGCCATCCAAAAGACCGAAGGCATACTTTTACGCAAGGCTCACCTTCGCGAGACGAGCCTGATACTTACATTCTATACACGTGACTTCGGGAAGATAAAAGGCATAGTCAGGGGCGTCAGGGGGCCGCGCGGGAGTTGCGGCGGTGCCAATATGGAGATATTCGCCCTTGATGGACTTGTCTTCTATGAACGGAAAAGAAGCGATATCTTTACGATATCGCAATGCGATCTTCTGGATTTTTTCGGACCTGTCAGGGCCTCACTCGAAAAACTGGCTTACGCCGCATATCTGGCCGAGCTCATGGATTCGGTTACCGCGCTCGGCGACAAGAACACCGAGGCGTTCGACCTGCTTCTCAACAGCCTGAAGCTCCTGGCCGGGGAGTGCAGTAGCAAAAGAGTTGCCAGGATATTCGAGATAAAACTGCTGCATTTGTTGGGGCTCATGCCGACGCTCGAGATTTGTGCGAACTGCGGTGATAAGGTGGACGGCCCCGCGAGGTTCAGTTTCCGACACGGCGGGCTCATCTGTAAAAAATGCCTGCAGTCGGATAGGGAGGCGCGGCCGATATTGCAGGGGACGATCAAATTCATCGAACATATACGCTTGCTTCCGTATGAACGGGTCGCGCGGATAAAAGTCGCTTCCGAAGTCGGCCATGAACTCGAGCGCACGCTTCGCAAATTCCTCGATTATCACATCGAGCGCCGCCTCAAAACCGTTGAGTTCCTCAAGGTGGTAGTGCGGTAAAATTTCTTGTCCCGAAAGGGGATTCCTTCAGCGGGAATCGAAAAATTTTACTAAATAGGCGAGGACGAATCCATAAATAACTTGCTTTGTTTAACGGTGCGTGTTAAGATACAAACAATTCGGAGTTTTAAATAATATATGCAAGAAACTCAGCAGAATACGATGGAGAAGATAGTTTCGCTCTGCAAACGGCGCGGATTCATCTTCCAGTCGAGCGAAATATACGGCGGCCTGGCAAGCACGTGGGATTACGGTTCGTTGGGGGCCGAACTCAAGCGGAACCTCAAGGACGCCTGGTGGCGCTCCAATGTCTACGAGCGCGAGGATATAGAGGGACTGGACGCTTCTATACTTATGCGGCCCGAGACGTGGATGGCATCAGGCCACGTTACGAGTTTTGAAGATACGCTCGTCGATTGTAAATCCTGCAAGAAGCGGTTCAAAGTCGAACACGTTACCGGCAAATCGTGCCCGGAATGCGGCGGCGAGCTTACCGAAGCGCGCCAGTTCAACCTCATGCTCAAGACCCACCTTGGCCCGATCGAAGACTCGGGCAGCCTTACATATTTAAGGCCCGAGACCGCCCAGGGCATCTTCGTCAATTTCCAGAACGTAGTAACGTCCATGCGCCGCAAACTCCCCTTCGGCATCGCCCAGATCGGCAAATCATTTCGCAACGAAGTCACTACAGGCAACCTCACGTTCCGTTCCCGCGAATTCGAGCAGATGGAGATAGAGTTCTTTGTGAAACCCGGCACGGACGAGGAGTGGTACGAGAAGTGGGTCAATGAGAGGTTCGACTGGTATATAAGACTCGGGATGAAAAAAGAGAACCTGCGCAAGCGAGCGCACGATAAGACGGAGCTCGCCCATTATGCGAAGGCCTGCACGGACATAGAATACAAATTCCCGTTCGGATGGTCGGAACTCGAAGGCATAGCCAACAGGACCGACTTCGACCTGAAACAGCACATACGGTTGAGCGGCAAAGACCTCCAGTATTTTGACGAAGAGACGAAGGATAAGTATGTCCCTTATGTCATCGAGCCTTCAGGCGGGGTCGACAGGTCGATCCTTGCCTTCCTGGCGGATTCTTATAAAGAGGAAGAGGTGAAGGGCGAGAAGCGCGTATCGCTTTCGATAGACAAGAGCCTCGCGCCCATCAAGGTTGCTATATTGCCTCTTTTAAGGAACAGGCCGGAGATAGTGCAACTGGCCAAAGATATAATGAAAGATCTCAAAAAGTGTTCCGCAATGGGCGGAAAGATTATGTACGACGACACCGCTTCGATCGGTAGGCTGTACAGAAGGCAGGATGAGATAGGGACTCCGTTCTGCATAACTGTCGACGTCGATAGCTTAAGCGACAGGAAGGTGACTGTCCGCGACAGGGATTCGATGAAGCAGGATAGGGTCGGGGTCGATAAGGTTAAGGAGTATCTGGTAGAGAAGTTCAAAGGTTAACTAAGAAAGGAAGGTTGAAGTAAGATGGGCGGTAAGAGTAAGAAGCACGTTTATTTTTTTGGCGGCGGTAAGGCGGACGGAAATGAATCTATGAAAAATCTCCTGGGCGGCAAGGGAGCTAATTTGGCCGAGATGGCAGGCCATCCCAAGCTCAGGCTTCCGGTTCCCCCGGGATTTACTATAACGACCGAAGTTTGCAATTATTATTATAAAAATAATAAAACCTATCCGAAGGAACTTAAGGGCGAGGTTGCGATAGCGATGGCCAAGGTTGAGAAGATCATGGGCAAAAAATTCGGCGATCCCGCGAATCCGCTTTTGGTCTCGGTCCGTTCCGGCGCCCGCAAGTCAATGCCCGGGATGATGGAGACGGTCCTCAATGTAGGCCTGACGGAAAAGACAATCGCGGGACTGATAAAGCAGACCGGTAATGAGAGGTTTGCTTACGACGCTTACCGCAGGCTTATCATGATGTATTCGGACGTAGTTATGGA
>PLLI01000011.1 GCA_003140915.1 Candidatus Omnitrophota bacterium | reverse complement strand
TTATAGGTGATAGTCTTTATATCTATCAGGTCAGCTGCTGTGACTGTTGTAATTACCTTAGTGCCATTATAAGTGTTTATCTGGCTGGTGCAGTCGTTAGAGTTGGCAGCGGAGGCTCTTACAAGGGATGANNGTTATAGGAATCTGTGTAGTTTGTAACTTCCTCGCCCTTACCCAGATGTACGTCGTAATATGTCGCGCTAGTTTTTACGGTGAAGCTTGAGTAGGTCGGCACGGCAGTTATTGATTTATATGATACTGATTTAACCATCATATAACCGGCAATTGCAACATCGGTAGTAAGATCTTCGGCGAGTGTCCCGGACTGACCATCGGTCAAGTTAGCCGGCCCGTACTCAAACACCGTCTTTGACTTTAACATCAAGCCATCAGAGGTGTAATCATAAGTAAAATCGGCTATTTCATCGCCAAACTGTGTAGTGCTAAGAAAGTAATAGAAAGTCTCGGATTTGGGTATCGCGCCTTGTTCCACATTGCCAAATCCATCCACCGCATTATCTTTATATGTTACGCTGCGCGTTTTATGATCATTACTATTGGCCCCGGAAGCCCTCACATCATTTGTCGATGCAGGATCTTGTATCGATCCGCCGTAATAGTAGAATGTCGTATCGGTGGGTGTGGTACCGTCAGGAGCGTAATTTATCGTATAATCGGCCATAGAAAGCGGCGCTGTACCTGCGGTCATATCTAACTTGAAGAATGTCTCGGATTTTATCTTGGCATCCGCTTTTATGTCATATTCGTAAACAAGCGAGGCAGGCCAGCTGCTTGCCTCGTTCGGGTCTGTGCCTAACAATATCTCTACAATGTCCGGATATCCATCGCCATCAGTGTCAATCGTCTCCAACGCATTCACGAATTCTTGGGTCGTAGTAATACCTGCCATATCTATCTGAGAAAGAAGATTAAATAGCTCGACATTACCGCCGGATATAATTTGGATCAAGGCGTCTCTCTCGTTACCCGTATTAGGAACTTTATTTAACAGCAATTCCACAAGGTTGGCCGGTCCACCACCGCCGGCTATATCTTTCAAGGCGTTAAGGACTTCACCGTCTGAGAGGGTGCCGTTACCTATGAGCGTAGTTATCTGCCCGATAAATTTTGTAAGCGTGGATGATGGTATTTCGGTTGCTATAGCCGCGAAGAGAAGGTTGTCTAAAAATTGTTCGGTTGTTATAGTGGCGTCGGCGCTCAGCGAATGTATGAGATTGTAAAGCGCACTGCCCGGGATGGCCAATGATTCCAGATATGCCTTCATATCGGTTGCATTGGTGTAATTACCTAACAGGCTCGCATTTACAAGAAGCGCCATCAGCTGTGCGGTAAGCGAAGCCGGATTCGGCATAATAGTCGGATCGTTCAATAAATCGTTAAGAAAGGCGTATTTTGTTTTTGTGCCGTCTCCATACGCGGCGGTTATCGCACCGGTAAGAACGCTGTCTCCGTTTGCGAGAGTCAAGAGTTGGTTTTCAAGCATCGCCAGTGTCGTAGCCGGGTCATTTATGCCGGTAACATCATAAATATTTTTAAGCAGTTGGCTCGCTTCTGCAGTGCCGAAAAAAGAATTTAATAAGGCTACGGCAGTTGCATAAAAATCTATATTCAAACCTAGGACTGTGAGTTTATCCTTTAATTCACCCAGCGCCGGACCCGCCATGAAGAACAAAAGCTCATTCAAAAGATCCTGCGGTGTTCCAAAACTGCTAAGATCTAAACTGAGCAGCATATTGATCAATGCCTTAACAGCAGCTTTGGTGCCTTCCTCAAGCTGTATCAATAAGAGCTCTACCCCGCTGCCGGTAGCAATTCCGCTCAGGTCGGTAGATAACAATAAGTTCAGTAGAGCCCTGTCGGAATCGCTAAGGCCGGATGTGTTCATAACCGTTCCTCTTAGCGCGGTGATAAATTCGTCTTTCGTCATGCCTGATACATATGCATTACTTATAAGAGTCCCGAGAGCCGTCGCCCCTCCGCCCGCAAGCGCGAGAAGATCGGATAATAACAGGCTCGCACCGGCCTGATCATCGGTATATTTGGAATCGTTAAAGTTAAATTCCGCCAGCATCAGCACCAGTTGAGAAACAACCGGGTCGNNAAGGATTATTGCCAACACACCCGCCGATACCTGATCTAATCCGGCCGCAACCAATAACTTCGTAATGAGGTCTCCTTTTGATGTTACTGACGCCATATCTATCGATAATAATATTTGCATCAGCCCAACGTTATTTCCCGCGAGCGCGAGCAGTGCCGAGACCAACGTTTCTTTGTTAACCAGATCCGCCGGGTTCATCCCCAGGATTGCCGCAAGCGCATTTTTGATATCGCTATTCCCGCCGGCGATAAAACTCAAGAGCGAGTCAAGAGCTTCCTGGGCGGAACCGGCTGAAGCCAGGTCGATCCCGAATTTTTGCTTGATAAAGTCTTCGAGTTTAACGGGATCTATATGTCCACTTCCGTCCATAAGATCGACAGCGATCAGGGCGCTCGAAGGCCCCCAATAGGTAACACTCTTTGTCATTCCGTCGTGTATCGTCGCGTCAATAGCGCGTACTTTATCATCGCCGTAATAATAGACCACGGTATCTTTTACGCTGCCGTCCCTGTTATAATCAAGCGTCACATCCGCTAATTCTTCGCCTGGCTTTGTCTGGGCAGTAAACCGGCAAAATGTCTCGGATTTCATCTTGGCGCCTGGTTTCACGTTACCATGCTCATCCAGTGCAATATCGTAATAAGTGGTGGTTGCCTGCAGATGGTCAGTATTAGACGCCGCGTTTGCGCGCTTGCCGCCTTCGTAAGTGTAGACCGTCGTAGTGTTAATTGTCGTGCCGTCAGAAGCGTAATTCAGGGTATAGTCCTTGACCTCTTCTCCCTTCAGGCGGAATTTTATGTCATTAAACGTATCGGATTCTTTTATTTCGCCTGGTTTCACGTTGCCATTCGCATCCAAGGGGTTGCCGTAATAGAGGGTTGAGTATGCCACGCAATCACGGTAATTTGCAGCTGAGGCCCTGTTACCGCCGACGTAAAAATATATCGTGGTGCTGGTAACGGCGTTGCCTTCGCCATAGGTGACCATATAGTCGGCTACCTGTTCGGTAGCGAGCCTGTTTGTATCGTCATAGACGAGCATGGAGATCTTCTGGGCGCTATCGAGTTCCGCGTCTGTCAATACGCCGTCTCCGGAGGAATCCGGATTGCCCTTATAAGTAATCTGCTTTGATTGCGAATACCGATAGTTGGACTCCGAATCCGAAGCGCGTTTACCGCCTGCGTAATAATAGACAGTGGTATCCGTTACCCTGCCGTTATTATAGTCCTGCGTATAATCCGCGATCTCCGTGTTCTTACTGCCCGTGAAAAAATTCTTCTGGACAAGAGTGCCGTCGCCGGTCTTTTCGGATGTTGTAGAATATAGGTCAGTCTCTTTCAGAACACTGTCCACATATTTAAAGTCGGTCCTGTTGATAACGCTGCCGTTTGTGCCGTAGTCGATGATGGTCTTTACACGGTTGTCGTTATCGAGCCCTTCGGTATAAGAGCCTTCATAGACAGCCTTTTCGACAAGCCTGTTACCGCCATTGGATATATCATATTTTTTTGTCTCAGATATAGAGTTGCCGGAGGAATAAGTATAATCTATCCTGTATTTCGGCTGGTAGCTGCCATCTGTGGTCAATTCATAACCTGTGTAGATAGTTATTATCTTTTTATTGTCCGTATTATTGTCATATATGATATTCATTACAAGCCTGGACGGGTCCGTATCACCGTTGCCGTTAGTGCCGATCCAGTAATCGATGCCGCCGTTCTTCTCATCCTTTTTTTGCTGGGCGCCGCTTAGCCATTGGGATATATTCTGCATGGTTATGTCATATTCATTAACGTTGCTCCAATTGTTCGGTGCTCCGGTAGTGGGCTGATTTATCGCTGTAGGCCTATCGTCCTGGTTGGGATTTATAAGTATATATTTTACTTTTCCACCCCCACCACCCGAGCGTTTCTTCTTCAGGTCCACTTCTTCGTCCTGCCTTTTCGGCGGGGTGCGCAACAGCGACCCTGTATCTTCCGCCTCCTGTTTCTGTTTTATTATATCCTCGTGTTTAGACTGCTGTTCCTGGACGTAGCTGGGGGCGAACGATCCCGTAATTTCTCTTTCGCGATTTGTGGGCAATAATTTTTCAGCTACGGATTGCTTCCTATTATCATCTAATAGATCATGATTCGTAACCTTTGAAACTTTAGGTTCCGGCATTTTTTGCGGCCCGGCAACAGCATAGGGAATCGGCTTGCCGTATGTATAAAATAGATCGCCGGCCCAGGCTATGTCGTACCAAACAAACGTCACAACCAGGAAGCTGGCGATCGCTTTTAACCACAATCTCTTTTTTGGATCCCGGAATTCTATCATCTTAGTTTAACCTTTTTAAATACTTTTTTAAATCATAAAGTATCTAGTGAAAAAAAATAAGTTTAACAAACGAATTACGAAAGATTCACTATTATCTCATTACACTATAGATATATCATATAATTAGTGCAATGTCAATACTAAAAATTAAACTTTTTTATATCTTAATTTTATTTTATGGTAACAGTAATCGTTTGGCTATCCGTGAGCCCGGGGGGATCTTTGACGAAGAAACGGAGGGTATATGTGCCTACCTGACGTTTGGCAGGGGTCCAGACGAATGTTCCGGTTTGGCTTAAATATGCACCGGAGGGCAGATTACCAGAATAGAATTTCAGATGAGGATTATCGATCTTGTCCGGATCATGAGCGGTTATTTTAAATTGCATAAGATGATTATACTGCATCGTTTTATTCCCTATCGGGTTTAATATAGGCGCGTGATTAGGCACTGTTATGGTGATGATCTGCGGCGAGGATTGATTGCCATTGGAATCTTTAGCTATGAATGTCGCGGTAAAATCTCCTGCCTGACGTATGGTCGGTCTCCAGCTGAATTCGCCTGTAGTTTGGTTAAAAGCTGAACCAAGCGGTTTATTCAAGACATAGTATACTATGCGGTCGTTATCGGGATCTACTGCCTTTACCCGGA
>PLLI01000052.1 GCA_003140915.1 Candidatus Omnitrophota bacterium | reverse complement strand
CAAAAAGCATGAAATTACCAATAACCAAGATACAATCACCAATTAAATTCCAATCATCAATAATCAATTGAAAATTGGTTATTGGTTATTGTTTGGTTATGGTATCTTGGTGTTTGGTTATTTTGCGCAGAAACTTCTATTTTAATGGAAGGGTAATGATAAAAGTCGTTCCCGACCCGGGCGAGGACTCTACCTTGATAGAGCCGTTGTGGGCGTCCGCTATGACCTTTACTATGCTAAGCCCCAGGCCAAAGCCATAACTGGACCTCGCGCTGTGCACGCGATAGAACCTATCGAATATATGGGGGATGTCGGCTGACGGTATCCCGACGCCGGTATCTTTGACGGATATCCTCGTTGATCGCATATCTTCCACAACGCTTATATCGATCCTGCCGCCCTCGGGAGTATACTTGACCGCGTTATCGAGTATGTTTAAAAATAATTGCTTGAGCTCCTTTTCGTCTCCTATGACCGAGATGCCGCTTTTGCCGCTGAATGCCAGGGCGATATTCTTTATTTCGGCCAGCCTTTTAACATTATCGGCAACGCTTTTAAGCAAGCCATTGAGATCGAGCGTTCGCTTCTCCGGCATTGCCTGTCTTGCTTCAAGCGACGCCAGCATGAGCAGGTTCTCGACCAGCCTTGTCATCTTGTCTATCTCCTCAAGGCTCGACTTCAGGACATCTTCGTAATCTCCCGGAGAGCGCATCTTCTTCAGGACCACTTCGAACTCACCTTTTAATATCGTAAGCGGCGTCTTCAGTTCGTGCGACAGGTCCTCAAAGAGGTGCTTCTGGGACGTGAAGGCATGCTCCAGCCGCGCCAGCATATCGTTGAACGTCTCCGCGAGTTTCTGTATCTCATCCTTGGTATTGGGGATCCTCAGTTTCATCTTCATGTTCTCGGCCGTTATGCCATGGATCGTGCGTATCATGCTGTCGACGGGACGCAGGGTAAGTTTAACAAGAAATGCTCCCGTGACGCCCGTGATCAGAACGGTGATCGGAAATAGGACGAAGAGCGTCACCTTGAGGCTGTTCAAGGCATTCGCTATCGGATCGAGAGGGCTTGCCACCTGAACGATATATTCCACACTATCGTTCTGGATGGCGGGGGTAATGAAGACACGGAAGGCTTGCGCCTTCTTTGTCGGGAACGATGACGTCAACGTGTCGAAAGTGCTCTTGCCCTGCAGCGCGGCAAAAAGTGTCTGTTCGGATACGCTCGTTATGCCCTGGGTATTTTTCGACGACGCGACGATCTCTCCTTTCGCGTCGAATATCTGGACGATGATATTCAGGAGTTTCGGGTCTTTCGACGTGGCGCCCACCCAGCGCTGGGCGATCGTGGCAAAGTCCACATTGTCGCTTGCCAGAGCGTCCGCGCCGTAGCGCATCGTCCCTAATTTTTCGGTTGCCCAGTAAGTGCCTATGGCCGATACTATGCCTTCCGCGCGCGAGCTGAGAAGCGTATCCATATTATCATAAAGGGACTTGCTTACCTGATGATACAGGATGGTGCTGAACGCGTAAAGCGTGATGGCCAATATGGCCATATAGACTATCGTTACCTTGAAGCGTATCGATTTGTAGAACATGCTATCCCTTCAGGATGTATCCTCTTCCCCTCACGGTCTGAATCAGCTTTTTCTTTGCCCCCGAATCTATCTTGTTGCGAAGATAATTGATATATACATCTATGACGTTCGTGAAAGTATCGAAATCTATATCCCACACATGCTCCGATATCATCGTCCTCGTCACTACTTTGCCGGCATTGCGCATGAGATACTCTAAAAGCGTGTATTCTTTCGACGTCAGCTCTATCTCTTTTCCCGACCTGGTGACCTTATGCGTGTAAAGGTCGAGCGAAAGGTCATCGATCTCAAGTTTCGTCGCCTGTCGCTCCCCCTTCTTCCTTAATATAGCCCTTATCCTGGCCAGAAGCTCTTCGAAGGCAAACGGCTTTGTGAGATAATCATCGGCACCGGCGTCCAGACCGGTTACTTTATCTTTGAGAGCGTCCTTTGCCGTAAGCATTATGATGGGGGACGGGTTCTTCTCTTCCCTTAACATCTTGCAGACCGTAATACCGTCTATCTTCGGAAGCATAAGGTCTAAAAGTATCAGGTCATAGTCATTCGTTTTAGCGAGAAAGAGACCGTTCTCCCCGTCTATGGCAAGATCCACGGCGTATCCTTCTTCCTTGAGGCCGCGCTTTATGAAGTCGGCTATCTTCTTCTCATCTTCTATGACTAAGATGCGCATAGGCTTATCCCATCACCGCTTTAACGTTATGACTTTCCCCGTCGCTCAAATCTTTTATCATGTTCGAATCCATTCTTTTCCCATCCAAATACACTTTTTTAACACCCTTCGAAACATGTTCAGGATTCGTTACCTCTATATTATATACGGCCCTGCCGTAGGCCCTCTTCATCGTGAAACCATCCCACTCGGAAGGTATGCATGGGTCTATGACGAGCCCGCCGTAAGCGGGCCTGACTCCGAGAATCCAGTTGGTCGAGACCCTGTACAGCCACCCTCCAGAACCCGAATACCACGTCCACCCGCCCGATCCGTAATCAGCAGCTTGAGGGCCGTTGGTGTTTCCAGGCGTGACATACGGTTCGCACTTGTAAAGGTCCGGGTCCATACCTCTCTTTATTGGGCAGAAACTCGAATAGATCTCGTAAGCCTTGTCGCCGCGGCCCAGGGAACATTCGGCCAGCACCGCCCAGCATGCGGCATGAGTATAGACGGCGCCGTTCTCTCTTACGCCGGGAGCGTATCTTGTTATGTAGCCTATATGCTCGTCCGGGACGGAGAAACCGGGCGCTATCAGGAGCGGTCCGTATTTTGTCTGCAGATATTTCCAGACCGCGTTCATCGATTTTATCTTGCGCTCCTCGGTCGAGACATCGTTGAATACGCCCCAGGCTTGCGTCATTAAATAGACCTTGCCTTCCCTGCACTTGTGGCCCCCGACAACCTTACCGTCGTCTCTCGTCGCCGCGAAATACCATTCGCCGTCCCAGCAATATTTATTTACCGCGATCTTTAATTTTTTAGCACGGTCGACATAGCCCTTTGCCCTCTCCCTGTCTTTCTTCCTCTCCGCTATCGGAGCAAATCTTAGAAGGATGTCATACAGGAACTGGGCGAGCCATACGCTCTCGCCCTTCCAGCCGGAGCCGATGAGGTTGAACCCGTCGTTCCAATCGCCGTCGCCCATTAAAGGAAGGCCGCGTTTCGAGAACCGGGAGAGGACCTTGTCGATCGCTCTACAACAATGCTGGTATAGCGTCCCGGCAGGACCGTTCAGATACGGCACTTTTATATCAAGTATCTTAAAATCCTTCGTCTCCTCCAAATAGCTGAAGAGGATATATACCAGCCAGAGAAGATCGTCGGTCATGTTGGTAGCGGCACCGATCGTTGTCAGCTGGTGCCACCAATGCTGCACCGTCCCGTCGACGAATTGGTGCCCGGCATGCATCAGGATCTGTTTCTTGCAGAGTTCCGGCTTTAGCGGCAGGAAGACCTGCGAGTCCTGGAGCTGGTCCCTGAAGCCGATTCCGCCCGAGAACTGATAATACGCCGTCTTGGCCCAGAGCCTGCCGGCAATAGTCTGATACTTCAGCCACGTATTGGTAAGTATATTGAACGCTTCATCGGGGGTCTTGACCTCAAGCCCCGCCAGAAGGCCGGCCCAGAATTTTTTTGTCTTCGCGAAGGCTTTGTCGGCCTCCGCGATACTGTGATATTTTTTGATGAGCGCCTTTGCCTTTTTCTCATCCTCAAAGTGGCCGATCGTGTAGATCATGACCTTCTCTTCGCCGGGCTTCAAGTCGATATTGACCTGGAAACTGGATATAGGGTCATACCACGGGCCGGCCGTATTTGTCAGGGCCTCTTTTTCTAAACCTGCGGGGTTGACAAGGCTTCTGTACATTCCGAAAAAACGTTCTTTGTCCGCCTCGTAAGAGGCGCATTTTTCGCTTATGCTGGAGAAGCCCGCGATCGGATATTCGAACATGCCTGTAGATATGTATTTCGGAACGAGATGTTTCTTTTTTTTACCGAAGAGCGCATTCAGTCCATCGTCGAACCAGGTATCTATGAACGTCTTCTGAAATTCGCGATGGACATCGTCTGAACTGCCGAGACACCATTCAAAATAGGTATATAGGCTTAAATGTCTGCTTTTCGAATCTTCGTTCTTGATAGTTATCTTCCATATCTCTAGATTCTCGGTTAGCGGAACGAAGACCGTAGCGGAACTTTTTATGCTATTTATCTTCGACGTGATCGTCGTATAGCCGATGCCGTTTCGCACTTCGTAAAAATCGAATTTTGGGCAAGACGGCTTCCAGCCAAGCGACCAGAATTTTTTCGCATCCCGATCCTTGATAAATACGTACTTGCCCATCTCGTCCTTCACGAGGTCCTGGAGCCATCTCGTTATCCGGGCAACGCTCGAATTTTTCCACCAGCTGTAGCCTGATCCTGTCTGGGATATCGCGAGACCGTAATCACCGTTCGCAATTATATTTATCCACGGCCTCGGCGTGTCGGGCCTGGTTATGACGAACTCTTTGCCGTCATCGGTGAAATATCCGTATTTTGTCTTGAACTTACTCATTTTCTTCGTTCCTAATAAGCCTTCTTCCCGCTCAGCAGGTCATTGACCTTTTTAATAAAACCTTTCACTGCTTCCTCTGCTGCTATTTTACCGCTGAAGAGAAGATCCAGCTGAGGATTTATATAAAGCTCTTTTGCCTCGCGCCACACCGGGCTGAACGGCTCATAAATAACGTATTTCATCGCATCGTTGAGCATCTTTTTGTTCTTTGGCGGGAGATTGCCGCCTATCCAGTGCGACCCTTCGGCTATCTCTATTCTCGCGGGCTGGGCCAGACCTGTGTCCGCAAGCATCGTTTCCGCATCCCTGTCCGTAAGTGCTTTCAGGACCCGGTAGGCCTCTTCGGGATGTCTCGTAGACTTTAATATGCAATAACCTGACCCGCCTGTCCCTAAGCCTCTCACTCCGTTCGGCCCCTTCGGGAACATAGCCACGTCCCAATCGAGCCCTTCTGCCTTTCTGAGGCCCGGCGTCTCCCATATCCCAGAGGCGAACATCGCCAACCTGCCGGTCGAGAACATCCCCTGGACGCCCATCGCGAGGTTGGTCATCGCTATTGCCGATGGGTGGACTTTATACTTGTTTATCAAGTCCGCGTAGAACTGCAGGCCCTCCAACGATCCCTTCGAATCGAGCGTGCACCTGGCCGGCTTCCTGACATCATCCGCGAGGCTTCCGCCGAAAGCGTAAACGAAATTCTGCCATGCCCATGCGTAAAAACCATAGCAGACGACCCTCCCGTCGTTGTCGACTTTCGTCAGCTTCCTCGCTTTATCGAGCATATCGTTCACGTCCCAGTCGTCTTTTGGATAAGGTATCCCTGCCGCGTCAAAAAGTTTCTTGTTATAGTAGACGCAGGCGAACGGCGCCGTATCCCTTGGGATAGCGTAAAGCTTGCCGCCCACCGTAAATCTATCGATTATTTCGGGATAGAACGCCTTTATGTTGAATTCCGGGTCATTTTTTACGTAGTCATCAAGAGGAAGGAGCACATTGTTGGATTCGAAGGTAACGAAGAGGTCGACTTCCGTACAGATGATATCGGGGGCCGCTCTGCCGGCTATCCTGGTCAGGAGTTTATCCGCGTAGCCGCGGTAAGGCGTGTGTTCGAGCTTTACAAGTATCTCGGGATGCCTGGCCTGCCATTTGTTTATTATATCTGTTATGATATTTATTTCGTCGGGCGCGCCCCAGAATGCCACGCTGACTTCTACGGGCCCTGGCCGGCCGGCAACATTATTCTCTTTTCTAGCGCAACCGGTTAAATAACATAAGACCGCTGCCGCAAAGAGCAAAGATATTGCTATCGCGCGTTTCAATTTCGCCCTCCGATTTTATGAAGTTATTTACATAAATAAGAAGCATCTAAAATAGACGGAGGAGAGCCACTTTCCGATGCCATCTTTTGCGAGATTATAATAATCATTGCCCTGGTAGCCGACATCCAGCCTGATAAGACCGGGAGCATAATATTCAAGGCCCGTCAGGAAAGCTGCATTATCGTATTCGGACATATTGGTGCCCGCCGAAATATCAAGGCCGCCCTGGAACCATAGCTTATCGTAGAAGTTATATTGAACCCGCATTTCATTCCCAACCCAGCCGGCCATGTCGTAGACAGGACGCATTATGCCGTCATAAAACGGCGCTTTATTATCGATGTCGTCTCTAAACGCGAAGTTGGCCTTGACGGTATCCGTAGCGTTCAATTTATTCGTAAAATCATGCCCGATCCTGATCTGCATCTCATATTTGCTGAATTTATTCTTAAAAGGCAAGTAACAGTCTAAAGAATAACTTATTCTCGGTATAACGCTTGTCTTCAAATCCCTGGATTTCATCCTCAATTCGGCAGCATAGAAGTAATGGTCCGGATTATAGGTAAAGTCGGACTTAGGCCTGTGTGATTTGAAATACTCGATCTGGCCGAACCATTCGCATCTTTCGCTCGGAGCAAGTGAAAAATAAGTGAAATATGTTTGCCTGATTTCATAATAAGAGAAGGTGGAGCCGTCATTCTTGGCGTTCATTGTGGAATATCTATACCCAAAGTTTATAGTCTCCGTCCAGTCTATGCCGGGTATGCGTTTAGCGTGCATGAAAAGAATGTCGTTCTGGTCCCACTCTTCATGCTTATAGTTTGTGTTGACCTGATGATCGTAAGCACTGTAGTATACGGGAAATTGGTTGTGATATATCTCGCGATAATCGTGGGTATACCTTATTTGGCCTTCTTTATCTTTCGGATCGCTCATTGTGACTTCAGTGCCGTATGCCCTGGTAAATATGGGTTGTATCTGGCTTCTGAAGTCGGCAGGATTATTCCAGGGCATATTCTGATTCTGCCACCTGATCTTTTTGGCATCCATAATATAAGCGTCGATCGGTTTCGCTTCCTGAAATATCTCCACTCTTTGGGCAATGGTAAAATATTTGGCTAACCTCAGGCCTTCGAAAGTTTCATAGTTTGGCGCCGAGCCTATCCTGTTTATGTCTATCCTTTTAAGGACAGGTTCCGGCTGAATAGTCACTTCTTTGGTAAGACCTTGCGGCGAGACCGTAATTCCCTGGGCGGCCGGCTGCCCTAACTCTGACTTTGAATAACCGGTATCCGCGGTAGTTGGGCTATCGGTATCTGCATTGGAGAAGGCGGGGCTTATAAAAAGAAAGCCGTAAAAAATAACGGCTGGTATAATTATAGCGTTATATTTGGTCATCTTTCTAATATTACCATATAATGAACATTTGTCAAATTTTTTATTTATGCGTCGGGGTATTACGCTGCCCCTCTTCCATGCTTTCCCGGAGACGCTTGTCCATCTCATCCTGCATTTGCTTCAGCTGACGCTGGGTCCGGACATATTTTCTCTTGTCGTATAGAGCCTGGAGGGCCTGTTGCTGCGCGCCTGCGCCGATCCACTTATTATCTGCAGCGGACCAATAATATTCTACTTGTTTTGTCGTCTTATTCAGAAGTATCGGCACTTCACACGCGGCCGCCTGCCCTACCTGACAGGCATAATTATTATCTACCGGGACCGTGTCTTTGACATACAGGCTCTCATCTACTGCAAAAAGAATGCTTGGGACGCACAAAATAAATATCACCGCTACGATAATTCTCATATCTTTATCACCAAAAACAAAGTTCCATCCACTTTTTCACCGGCTCGAGCGCCATGAATTTGTTCCACACGAGCCCTGTCTTGTAATTTTCGAGCATCATGACGGTTATGCCGACGTCGATGCCGAGGTATTCTTCCGCCCACCAGCCTTTGTCGAGGTTGAAGGCGTCTTTGAAGCCGTATTTTCCGTAAAGAAATTTCTTGTGCGTATCATACAGATATTTAAGGCCGGCAAGCGCGTCTTGCCAATCGAAAACTATCGAGCCGGCCATGCCGGTCGGCGCTATCGTCCCGTCATTTAAACCCCCGCCCGGCTTTGCGCCGTAGCCCTTATAGCCTGCAGGGCCTATGCACGCCGTGAGCCCCCACGAATTTTCGCCGTATGTCTTGCATCGGCTCGAATTATCGATGCAGAATTCACGGTTCGCCTTCACGGCATTTACGGAATTCGAATAATAGTTCGTGTCTGTCCCATTCTCGTTTAAGTTCCGGAAATCTATCCATGCGTGCGAATATTGGTAGGTGAACAGGCTGCCGGTGTAGGAATATATCACTTTATAATCGTCATAGGCATCCGTGGGCCTTGACCACTCAAACCATGAGCCCGGCGGAATAGGATGAGTCGCGGAACCTATCGCAAGCGCATACAGTATCATCGCCTCGCTGTAAGAATCCCAATAATACGGCAGAAAGCCCTGCTCGGGGAGCCAGCCCATGCAGATGACTTTGCGGCCGTTCATCATCCACGGCCAGTCAACTCTATCATATATCTCTTTTGCAATACTTTCAACTTCGGTGCCCTTGTAATATTCTCCCGCAAAGAGCGCGCCGGCTAAAAAAAGCGCCGTGTCTATTGAAGAGAGCTCGGAATTCCACGTCCTCCGGCCCGTACGCATGTCGAGGAAATGGTAAAAGAAACCGTGTTCGGCGGGAATTTTGTCACGGAACGTTTTGAGAATGATAAGGACGCGCTCGTACGCCTGGCCCTTCTCGATCCAGCCGCGCGAATCACCTATGCAGAGCGCGCTTAAGCCGAAACCGACTGCCGCGACGCTGCACGGCGCGCCGGGACGCGAGGAGTCTTTTATGAGCCCGTTGGCGGGATTTGCTTCTCCGGCAAAATAGAGGAGACTGTCATACTCGAGCTTATCCAGAAAATTCTCTTCAGGAGATGAGGCATTCGCGGTAAGCGGGAGCATTAACATCATGGTCATCGAAACCGTTAGGAATACCGCTATTATCTTCACGTCTTATATTTGGATAATACCGAATCTATGCTTCGCAACATCTCTTTCAAGCGCCTGCTATCCTCGTCCGGTATCGCACCCCTCTCGGTAAGCAGGTTTATCTTCTCTTCCAAAGCGATCGATTCGGCCTTCATCCTTTTGATATTTTCATGAAGAGATTCTATCATCTCCTCCAGGGCGCCTGCCGCGCTGCGCATCTCATCGCCCTTTCGTATCCTGAAATTGACCCGCAGGTCGCCGTCGCGGATCGCCGCGGCGGAGCGTTCTATCCTGTACATCGGCCCGGCTATCTTGTGGGACAAAAATATGCCGGCCAGGAATATCAATATCGCAAGTGCTATCACTTTAGGGATGAGCGATCTGTTGACGGAGTGCAGCGCACCTTTTAAGGTCTCTTTATCCTGCGCGCTTAAGAGTTCCGCCTCGCGGAATATCTTCTCGAGACGGTAATCGCCCTTCTGGTACCTCGCTGCTTCATAGTCGGTTATCCGCTTCGCGTTCTCAAGATTTTGCGAGACTTTAAATTTCGAGAAGTTCTCGATTATAGAGCCCCACATTCCCATGTATAGCCCGAACCCGCTCACTAACATCACCACCAAAAGCATCCCCACTATCGACGCAGTATACTTGAGCTGGAATTTCTTGTTTATAAGGTAATTTTTCCGTTTATACGCTCCCGATCCGGCCATGGTAGTCACCCTCCAATTTATTATCATAATTATAACACATAGGCCGGATTAAACAATAGAGAAACCTACCTTACCATTCCCGACCCGGATGGGTACTGACCCGGACGGGAACGGGAATGGTTACTAGAAAGGAGAGAGTATTTTAAAATAATTTGCAACAANNGTTTTTTCCGTCTTATATATAGGAGGATATTATCCTGACCCGGACGGGTACCAACCCGGACAGGCAATGGTTAAATGTCTATTTAAAGGGAGGAATATGCTATGCCATGTCGAAAAGTACAATTAGTGAAAGGGGAGTTATACCACATCTATAGCAAGAGTATTACCGAATTTAAGATCTTTAACACCGAAAATGATTATGAACGGATGAAAGGCGAGTTTATCTTTTATTCGGCAACTAAACCACCATGCAAATTCTCTCATTTTATGAATGTTGCAAAAATGAGAGAAGTGAGAATAATGCCTCATAATGATTTATCGGATAGGATAATAGATGTGATGGCTTATTGCATTATGCCCAGCCATATCCATTTAATTCTCAAAGAAAGGAAAGAAGTCGGAATTGTTAAATTTACGGCATCAATATTAAAAAGTTACAGTCAATATTTTAACAAAAAATATGGTCGTAAGGGACCGTTATGGGAGAGTAGATTTAATAACGTTCTAATCAAAACCGATGAGCAATTTATACATTTAACGCGATATATTCACTTAAATCCTGTAACCGCCTATATCGTTAACAACCCTATCGAATGGAAACACTCGTCGTTTCGAGAATATGTTGGGGCAATAAACGATGAGGACAGGATGTGCTTTTTTTCTGAATATTTGGATATGGATCCTGCGGCTTATAAGGAATTCGTAAATAGCCAGATTGACTACCAGAGGAAAT
>PLLI01000045.1 GCA_003140915.1 Candidatus Omnitrophota bacterium | reverse complement strand
ACGGCCTATTTGTGCCATCCCATAAAAAATATTATACCTCCGATCCGGAAAAGCAACAAGGGAAATAGACATCTATAGAGGATTCCCCCGGAGAGATTTAACCCCAGCCTCTCTGCTCTATTCCAATAGAGATATTGCCTCAAGATATTTCGGATATCTCCGATGGAAACAAACGAATTTTGCTACTTANNTATATAGGTATCTATTATAGTCGATATATAGCGATAAACAAACGAATTTTGCTACTTAGAGAGGTTTATTCTTCACCAAATGTCCATTTTGTCCGGACATTACCTTATCTGGATTTTATATTTTTCATCTTTAATTTAATGACCCATAATATCCACTTCTGGATTAATTGGTCGTTTGAGTAAAAATACGATCGGTAGGCTACAGATCATTATTACCGTTGACAAATAAAATGCGTCATTAAAAGAGCGCAGTGTTGCCTCTTTCATAAGTTGTTGATAGACAAGCCCGTTGGCCGCGAAATTGGATACTGCTCCTGTTTTTGCTTTCAATACCACCATGGCCTTTTGCATAGCCATCTGATAGCGCGAATCAAACGGCTGAAGCCGCTCGGAAAGACGGAATTGGTGGAATTGCTCTCTTTGGGCCAAGAGCGTTGTCATAAATGCGATACCGACACTACCGGCTAAGTTTCTTAATAGACTAAAAATGCTGGTGGCATTACCCATCTCTTCTTTTGGTATAGTCGCAAAAGCCATAGTCTGCAAAGGAATGAAGACCATGGCCATTCCTATGCCCATTACAATTCTAGACCAGGCTATCGAGTTATAATCTATGTAAAGATTAAATCTCGTCATAGTAAATATTGAGTAGGCCGTAACGACAAGCCCTATGAAAAGAATGGATTTCGGATTAACTTTTTTAGATAGAAGCATCCCGGTGATCGGCATTACAAATAAAGTCGCAAGGCCTCCTGGGGCGAGAACCAGGCCGGCCAAAAGGGCGTCATAGCCCATCAAGCGTTGGCAAAACATGGGCAATATGGTAATGCTGGCAAAGAGCACAAAAAATACTACACATTGAATAATGGTGGCAGAAGCAAAGACAACGTTCTTGAATTCTCTCAAATCCAGTATAGGATGCTTTTTATTAAGTTCCACGACAACAAACGCGACTAAAGAAACCATGGCAATGATTGAGAGCCTTACTATAAAATCTGAAGAGAACCAATCCTCCCTTTGTCCTTTATCCAGAACAATTTGTAAAGCACCGATACCTACGACGACAAGGCCAAGGCCCCAATAATCGACTTTCTGCTTTACTTTTTTTAACAAATAGTCAGGATCTTTTATGAAGAGCATAACCATTATCATAGAAAGGACACCGATGGGAATATTAATATAGAAAATCCAGTTCCATGACCAGTTATCCGTTATCCAGCCGCCTAAAACCGGCCCTACGATAGGGCCGAACATTATACCGACGCCGAATATTGCCATGGCCATACCATGTTCTTTTTTAGGAAACGTTTCCAGCAATATAGACTGTGAAAGAGGCTGCAACCCTCCCCCGCCTATTCCCTGGATAACCCTGAATACAACGAGCGCGGTCAAAGTCTTGGCGCTACCACACATAAAAGAACTTGCAGTGAAGAGCGCTACAGAAGCCATAAGATACCGTTTTCTTCCAAATAGACGGCTTAACCAACCGGTAAGCGGAATTATAATGGCGTTTGATACAAGGTATGCTGTGATGGTCCATGTCGATTCATCAAGTCCGGCTGATAAACTGCCGCGAATGTGGCCGAGCGACACATTTACGACTGATGTATCAATAACTTCAAGGAGTGTCGGCAGGATGACCGCAAAAGCTATAAGCCATTTATTGACCTTATTCATTCAACAGGCCTTATCTGTCTGTAGTAATAATTGTAGGCACGCATGACATCCCTATGCGCAAAGCCTGGCTATTATCGGTAGTTTTATCGAATACTATTTTTACCGGTACCCTCTGAACAACCTTTACATAATTACCAAGGGCGTTTTCGGGAGGGAAGAGAGAGAAAGCGGCTCCTGTGCCTGCCATAATACTGTCTACCCTGCCGGTAAAGACTTTACCCGGGTATGTGTCCACTTTTATCTGCACTCGCTGCCCTGATCTAACATTCTTTAACTGCGTCTCTTTGTAATTGGCAATTACCCAGATATCATCCAGTGCCACGACCGCCAGGAGAGGCTGGCCGGGCTGCACCTGGTTTCCTTCTTCCACTGCTTTACTTGTAACATACCCGTCAGAAGGCGAATATATCTTCGTATATTCAAGGTTTTGCTGAGCAATTTTAAGCTGCGCACGCGCAGCCTTTAACTGAGCCTTCGCGAGGTTATACGCGGTAGAGGTGTTCTCGTATCTTTCCTTCGAGAATACTTCGTCTTTATACAACGCCTCCGCCCGTTTCTTATCGCGCTCGGCCTGCTCAAACGTTGCCTCACGCACACCTAATGCCGCCCTGGCCTCATTTACCTTCAGCTCATAATCGACCGGATCTATCTCTATGAGAACATCCCCCTTCCTGACGCTCTGGTTATCTTCTATATGAATAGCTTTAATGGTCCCCGGGACCTTAGGCGCGATATTGTGCACCCTGCCCGTTATATACGCATCGTCGGTGCTAATCCGTGTTAAGCCATTAATGATGAAGACCGCAAGGAATATGCCGGCCAATACTAAACTAGCGATAAGCACTATGATCAATTTCTTCTTTTTATTAGTACTCGGGCTCATAGATTATTTCTCCGTTTTTTTATAGATTGCGGTAAGATCGCTTCCCATCGAATACATAAATTTCGCATAGGAGCGCTTCAATTCGTAGTCGGCGCTGTAATAGTTGGTTTGCGCCCTTGTCTGAAGACTAATCGCCTCAAGAACATCTGTAGAGGTGGCAACGCCGTTATTATATTTTACACGATAAAACCGGACATTTTCCTCTGCCTGCGCAAGCGCATCCTTTGCGACGTAAAGTTTTGCGATCGCGTCTTTTACACCTAAATGACTGTCTTTAACCTCACACCTTATATCATCGACAAGCTTGTTTTTCTGTTCCTGGAGCTGCTTATGCAGGTAGCGCTCCTTCATGATCTCCGCTCCGGTCATACCACCATCATATAAATCCATCTTCGCGCCAAGCGTAATAAACGCATCGTCTTGATGAACCATGTATTTATTTTGATTATATGCATATCCTGCATCGGCAAAAATTGTGGGAAGATTTTCAACGGTTTTTGCACGCTCTCTTAAAATCGAGGATTTTATCTGATTGTTAAAAAATAATATTTCGGGCCTACGGGCTTCCGCGGCATTCCAGGCCTCTGCCAGATCAGGCAGTTCAGGCATCATAGATTCAGTATCCTGCACTATAATGTCCTCTGTAAGCGGCAAAGTAAGCATAGTGCTAAGGCCGGCTGCCACAACCTCCCGCCTGTTACGGGCAGCTATAAGTTTTTGTTTGGCATCAGCCAGTTTTACCCTGGCCGGCAAAAGATCGTTTTTGACTATAACTCCCTCTTCGTACAGATGGTTCGCGTCAGTAAGGTAAGCGGTAAGGCTATCAACCTCTTTTTCAGCTACGGTGATCATCTTTTCCATTTCCAGTAAATCAAAATATGTCGCAATAAATTCAAGCGTCACGGTCCTCTTGACGCTTTCTACCTTTGCTTTGCGCGCGTGAAGAAATTCCGTCGATGCCTTATAATTTGAAATGCTTTTACCAAAATCGAACAAGGTCTGATAAATATCGATCTGCCAGGATAATGGATCTTTGTCACCCATTGGAACGCTCATCGCTCCAAATATCATCGCCGGTGTATATTGGTTATACGTCTTTGTCATACTTGTGTTAAGGTGAGGTAAAAGCGGTGAAAGGGCGATAAGCGTATCTTCAAATGACATATCTTTATCGGAAATCTCGATCTTAACCAAACGGCTGTCTCTTAGAACCATGGAAATACCGTCTGAAATAGTAATGGTACGGCTACCTTCCGAGACTGGTCCGAGACTAATCTCCGCACAATATGCAAAACTAAAAGATCCGAATACAAAAAAAAGTGTTATAAGCCCAAGAACGCATCTTTTCAACATTATGCCTTTACCCCATTCATAAAGATATCAAAAATAAAACCTGAAATATTTTTTAGATTTTCAAAGCAGCCCGGTTTTTCTTTTAGCAGGCCGACAATAACCGTACTAAGTATAGCCGCGAATATATCGGCAATGTGTTCGGCTTTAAAATTGCTCCTTATCACCTTCTCTCGCTGGGCTTCCCTTATGATACCTGCAAGATAATTCATGTGCTCCGACATCAACGCAGAGGGGGCAATCTTCCTGTCAATTACCCATCGAAATTTGCTTGTCTCCGAAATAAATATCTGAAAAAAATCCTGGTTACTTCCAAAAAAAGCCAGACTTTCATATATCAATATTTTGATCTTTTCCCTAACGTCCTTGACTCCCGCTGTTTTTTCTTTCGTTGTGCTTATCAGCTTGGAAATTTTTTCTTCAAGCAGAGAAAAGTAGAGCGATTCTTTATCTTTAAAATACAAGTAAACGGTCCCGGTTGCGTATTGAGCCTTTCTGGCAATATCCTGCATCGTTGCTTTCTCATATCCTTTTTGCGCGAAGACATGTACGGAGGCGCTCAAGATATCAGCCCTACGCAGTTGTTTATCTCGTTTTTTTCTACTTAATGAATATGTATTCATATTTTGATGATAGCATTCATTCTATACTATGTCAACAAAAATAAAAAGCCTATGACCGCTAATAACGATCATAGGCTTTAAATTCTCCCGCTATCCGGAGAGAACGGAATTACTGGGGTGGCTAACGGGATTCGAACCCGTGCGAATAGAGCCACAGTCTATTGTGCTAACCTTTACACTATAGCCACCACGAAAACTTCTAACCGTTTATCTTATACCATCATACCGGAATAGTCAATCTCCGTCGTCATTCGCTTAAGAAATGCTCGGCGATGCCCTCGACGATGTTCTCCACGTCCGGCTTGACCTTATACTGCGAGTCCTTCAGCGTCCCAGTAACATCTATGAGGGTATATCTGCCGAAAGCAACCCTCATATTGCTTTTTTTCCCTGAGGTTATGACGTCTTCTGAAAATTCGGCCTTAACTGTCGCTTTTATCGTATTGTCAAAGCCTATCTTCATAGGCCCGTTTATATCAAGAAGGTCCGATTTAAGATTAAGATCGTCAGTATAGATAAACTTATCCCTTATAGTAAATTCAGACGAGCATTCTTTAAAAATAATGTTGCTGAAATCGCTGGTAAACAGCAGGGTGCCCATCCCGCGAAAAAGGTTTAGCTGCCATATCTTGCCCTCAGTAACCGTGATCTTTCCTTCTCCTGATAGTTTCGAGACGTCATTTAAAAAACCGTTCAACTTCGCGCTCATTCTGACAGAACCAGCGATATCTTTATCTTTAAAGGCTGTGTCCAACTTAAACTTTTCTATCTTTACGCCATCGACATCAGCTTCCAGGTGATAAGGAATATCCTTCGAAATCCAATTTACTTTTCCCGTCGCACCCATCGATCCGCCATAGAGGAATGAACGCATGAATAGAATGTCCCCCGTACCGTTCTTTTGACTGTAATTCATCGTTGAATTCGTAAGGCGCAAGCCATATAGAAGGAGGTCCTCGCTTGAGAGGTTCGCGTCGATCGCGCAAGCCTTAAGGTTCTTCAAATCACCTTTCAGGCTGAACTCCGAACGGATAAAACCTTTCGGGTTGATACGGTTAAACTTCTCTTTGAATTTTTCCAACGGCTTCTTTAAATCTTCCGTGTTGACGTTGATCGATCCCCTGATATCGGCATTCAATCTTTCCGGGTTAGATGCGTCAAGTAATCCGTATGCCAGGATCCCTGAAGTAAGGTACTTACCGTGGAACTTTGAAAAATTGAAGACTTTGCCGTTCAGCGCAAAGACTGTATCGACAGAAATATCTCTGGAGGCCAGTTTAAGCTGGATGCCGGGCGTCTTGAAATTGGTTAGCGCGCCGGATGACGTATAATGGACGTCGTGATACCGGAAACCGACGTCGTCCCAGCTCACCTGGTTCGGCACGATCTGGAACTGGCCGGTTACGTTGTCGAGCACATCTTTGCCTCTATTTACCTTAACGGAGGCGTTCAAAAAATACAGAAGCCCTTTTATCTGGAACGCCTCGGGGGCATTGACGGTATACTGCATCGTAAGGCGCAGCTTCGCGTCCCCGTTGAAATCGGCCGGCACGTCAAGTTCGAATTTTTTCTTCAACATATCCTGGAAAGGTCCGAGTTTAATGTCGGAAGACGCGTCAATATCGATAACGGGATTGTCGAGGCCGTTTGCGCTCACCTTGGCTACCACAGGCAACCCGAGGACGGTTGCTGTTATATTGTCGGAGGATATACCGAGATTACTGTATTCGAACCTTCCTTTTATCGCATCTATGCTCTCGATATATTTTATACCGTTTATGAACATATCCCGGACATTGACATTACCGGTATAGTCGAGCTTTTTTGCGGCGAAGTCATAACGCGCGTGCGTCCGCTCGTTCCCGTTAACTTTTAGGTATATATCGTCTTTGGAAAGTTCAAGCCCTTTTGTTTCGGATTCAGTATCTACGGAGATAATACCGTCTTTATATTTCAAATTTATGACGGAATCGAACGTGCCTTCAGAAAAAGAGAGCCCCGTTTTTTCATAGTATTCGGCGACCTCTTCCGGGGAAAAGTCCCGCGTTCTGATTTCAGCGGTAAATTCTTTCGCGGTTACGGAATATTCTCCGGAGGAAGCGATCTTGACGGGCAAGTCCGAAGGTATTTCGAACTTCAGGTCGTATTTTATCTTTGCAGGCAATGAAAGGTGGATATCCGCGTCGAGGTTCTTTATCTCATTGACATACATAGGCTCAAACGTCAGATCGTGAAAATTAACGGTCCCATTCCTTACGCTTATCCTGTGGATAAACGTCTTGAAATCTTTTCCGGATAAGCCGCCTTTCGGAAATAATGCGAATAGATTTATGGAATTGTCCGGCCGCCGCTCGACGAATACGTCCGGAGATTCCAGTATCAACCTCGAGATCACTATCCGTTTATCGAAAAGCGGTATCAGGAGAAATCTGCAATGGGCCTCTTTGACGTTTATGACCGCGTTAAGGTCATCACGTATTATGAGGTCCTTTAATATCAGTCCTTTGAAGATATTGAACCGGACCGAGCCCAGGAGCACTTTTTTCTGAGTAACGTCCTCGAGCCCGGTTACTATCGCGGATCTTATCTTTGTGGGAATGATGGTCTGGTTTAAATAGAATATCCCGGCGTAGGCTGCCAGGACGATTATCAGAAGTATTATTAAAAATAGCTTCACAATTCTATCAATTCGTAGTCAAGGCTGCCCAGGCCCATCTGTGCGGCATATTTCAACTGTTTCGATCCGTCCCTGTCGGGGTGGGCCTCCTTGAAGATGTCCTTTCCGCACGACCTTACAACGGCGTCATAGCATGCCCTGTCAATGCTCACCGGGTCAAGAGAGGCAAATATCCCTACGTCCGGGGCTATGCGTGGGTCGTCTTTTGCGAGACAATCGCACTCTTTGGTGATCTTCATCGCAAAATTTATGAATGCCGCCTTGCCTTTTTTCTTCAAAAGTACCGCGCTTGCGTATTCGATCATCTTTTCCTGTATCTTCATACCACCCGATTCCCATGGCACCCCTATGGCACCATGCACGCAGGCCGCAATGCAAGTTGCGCAACCGATGCATTTGGAGGAGTCGATGACGATACGTCCGGATTTTTTGTAGATCGCATCCGCAGGGCAGGACTTAACGCATTCCATGCATCCTTCGCACTTTTTCAGGTCTACTATCGGGGCTATCTCGGAATGCTGGGCGAGTTTTCCCTCTCTCGAGGCGCAGCCCATGCCTATGTTCTTGAGCGCGCCGCCGAATCCGGTCATCATATGCCCCTTGAAATGCGCAAGGCTTACGAGCGAGCCGGCCCTTAAAAATACGGAGGCGACCTTTGCGATCTTAAAAAAACTGCCGTCTATCTCCACGTCCGCTACATTGCCTCTTTTCGCGTCATCGGGCACAACCACTTCGGCCCCACAAGCCTTCTTTGTGAATCCATGCTCATGCGCAAGCTTTATGTGGTCTGCTGAATTGGTACGCCGGCCTCTATAGAGCGTATTTGTGTCTGCCAAAAATGGCACAGACCCATTTTCTATAAGTTTGCGGCATACTACGCCGGCATATTCCGGTTTCACGTGGCCTGTGTTGCCCTCGTCGCCGAAATGTATCTTCACGGCAGTTGTATCGCCTCCTTTAACGCAATCGAGAACACGGCTCTCGTCGCACAGCTTCGACAGTCTTTTCTTCACCTCGTCAACGGAGTCCGACTCACTTGCCTTTACAAAATATACTTTGCCGGCGCAGCTCACCTATTTGTCACTCCTTTGCCAGATGTTCGACGGCCTTTATGGTTAATTCCACGGCCGAATTTAAGTCGTCGATATTGAAGACGCCCGTCGGCGAATGTATGTAGCGCGTGGGTATGCTCAATACGCCCGTAGGGACGCCCGCCCTATTCATGTATATCATCGCGCCGTCCGTCATCCCGCCTTCGATCACGTCTATCTGGTATTTGATCTTGTGCTTCCGCGCGGTATCGATAAGGAGGCCCTTCATCTTTTCATTTACTATCACACCCCTGCCGGACGCCTCGATGATAGTGATAGCCACACCGCTTCCGAGTTTCAGAGAGGATTCCCGCTCGGTCATGTGAGGCGTATCACCCGCAATCGTCGTATCGACGGCGATCGCAAAATCCGGGTCGATCCTGAATGCCGACGTCCTGGCGCCCTTCAAACCAACCTCTTCCTGACCGGTAGCTACGGCGTAAATTTGCGCATTGGCTTTAATCTTTTCCATTATTTTTATAAGCGCGTAACATCCGATCCTGTCGTCTATGGCCTTGCCGTAACAAAGTTTTCCCGAAAGTACGCCCGCATTCGGTTCGAAGATGATGACATCACCGACTTCCACTCTCCGCTCGGCCTCTTCTTTGCTCCGTGCGCCTATATCGATGAACATATCCTCGTATTTAGGCGCTTTTGTCTTCTCCTCTTCCTTCTGGAGGTGCGGCGGCTTCGATCCTATCACGCCGAACGAGTCTCCCTTTTTAGATTTTACGATAACTCTTTGGGCGGGCAATATCCTGTCGTCTATGCCGCCGACCTTTATGAAACTTAAATAGCCTTCTTTCGTTATATGCTTCACCATGAGCCCGATCTCGTCCATATGGGCGGCGATCATTATCTTCTTCTTGCCTTTCCCTTTTCTGGCGATGACATTGCCGAAATTATCCGTCATCACCTCGTCGCAGCTCTTTTTGAACTCACCTGCCATGATCCGCGCTATCTCACCCTCGTAGCCCGAGATGCCCGTCGCTTCTATTATCTTCTTTAATAATGCATCCATCGCTTCCTCCGATTTGTTGTAATCTTAGTATTACCCCGCCTGGAGTAATGCTCGGGGCGGGATCCCGCCCCCCCAGTTTCTTCCTCCCGGCGGGACAAATCGTCCCGCCCCTAATTTCACTCCCGGCGGGACTACCTTTTACTCGCGATCTGTTGCTTACTACTTAGCTCTATGATTCTCCATGCTGTCTGGTCGAGCGACAGGCCGCTTGCCTGCACGCTTGCAAGAATATGTTCGGGATCTCCCAGCGCCTCGAGAGGTATCTTTATGATCACGGCATGGCCTTCGTACATCATCTGGGCGTCCTTTATAGTGATACGTTTAAACTTATCCTTAAAACTTATGCCAAAAGCGCCGATAGATATCCTTATCTTCGGCATTTTGGAAAATTCTCTATTTTTATTATAACCGAAAAGGAAGATCGATATCCCTATATCTTTTTCAAGCCGTCCCTTGAGGTCGAACTTTATATGAAATTCGGAATCTACATACGCGTAAGAAATGCCTCCGGGAAGGTCGATGCCCGACCATTTCGTATCACCGCCTTTAGGCTCCTTTTTTAATATAATGGCGGGATAATCCCCGAAGAGCTCATTTCTACGGGCAAATGTGAAAAGATACGGCGGGTCGTATTCGACCTGGCTTTCGTAGCGCGATATTGTTGTGCGTTTTTTCGCTATCTCCTCTTGTGTAAGAGATAAATTCAGCCATGGTATCCCTGTAAGTTGTTGAGGCGGATCCAATGCAAATTCAGGATGATATCCTCTCGGTTTAGGCCAGCCCTGGACGTGTATGACAAAAGGATATAGCTCGGGCCGGGCGATCGAACCGTCGAGATCCCACAGCGCGACGCGGAGAAACAGATAAAGCGAACGATGATCGCCGTTCTTGTCCGCCGGATTAGATACGAAAATTTTGGTAGGTTTAAAGTCAAGGATGACCTTCTCGATGTCCTTAAGGATGCTCTCTCCTGCGTAGGGCGCACCCGGCGACAGACATTCGGGATATGGCACTTTGGATGCCCGCGTAAAGAAACTTTTGTAAGATTTCACCGCACCCCAATATCTGGTAAATATCGCCATTGTGCCGAAATCGGGGTAGCCTAAAAATATCAGGTCCTTCCTATTTAATCCGAGATAATTCATCGCGGAAACGGTCTCGAGTCTCCTCACCTCGCCCATGTGTATAAATTCTCCTTTTCGGAAGGTGAGCCTCTTTTCATAAATAATGAATGCGGGTTCGTTGTTGTCGCCGTTAGTATAAAGCGCTACCTTGACTTTCGCGCCTGCCTTCAAGGCCTTCTGTATCACGCCTGCCGCGCCTATGGTCTCGTCGTCGGGATGGGCGGCAAGTATCAGGATTCTGTCGGCTCTTTGGAATGGCAGCATCTCAGCCGCCGTAGACGGGCCGGCATAAACGATGAGGATCAGGGAAACAAATATAAAAACCGTCTTACTTTTCATCGGCTCAGAAGTTTTGCCCTCATTTCCTCAGGGATCCTTTTCGGCTTCATATTGGTATCTATGCATGCCAGGACGAGTTTTGCGCTCAGTAACAGTTTTTCGCCCTTCCATACTTCCTGCTTGAAACGGATAGAAGCGTTACCCATCTCTTCTATCTTCGCGGAGATCTTTATTATGTCGCCGTACCGGGCAGGGCACTTATAGTCTACCTCCAAATGGACGACGGCAAATAGGACGCCCTTTTGGCCGTATGCGGCGGTGTCTACCCCGAGCGAGCGCAGATACTCGGTCCGCGCCTCTTCGAGATGTTTCAGATACGTAGCGTAGTAAACTACCCCGCCCGTATCCGTATCATGATAGTATATCCTCTTCTCCAAATAAAAATCGGCCATCTTTTCAATTTCTCCCTTTTTTATAATATATAACCGCGGGACGAATTTTGCAATACCAATCTTATCCCGGCAAAGTATCCTGAGCGCCGCAATTTTGCTTGTTCAGGCCGATAAAGCCATATATAATAAAAGCCGCATGAGAGATATACCGTTAAAGATAGTTCTTATAATATTCCTCATATCTTTTATCCCGCGCGTCATCCTCTTGGCCGCCGTGGTTAAGATCAATCACGGCGATGTAACCATGCTGGTCGGCGGCAATGACGGATATCGCTATTGCCAGGAAGCGGCTCTCTTATCGGGGAAGTCGGATTATTCCCGTGCGCATCTAGCAGATACGAAATTACGAGAATACGGCATATGGTGGGATGTCCCGTTCTATCCGATGTTCCTATCTACTTTTTTTAAACTGTTTCAACCGAGTTATCTGCTCGCTATTTTTTTAAATATCATCCTTTTTAGTTTATCCGTGCCTATCTTTTATGCAATAGGTGTAACCTTGTTGGGAGAAACAGGCGGAATATGCGCAACGATTATCTATTCTTTTTATCCAACCCTGATACTAAACAGTTTACCACCCATGGCCGAGCCTTTGTTCCTCGTTCTTTTTCTATCCGCTTTTTTATGCTTCATCTTATTCTTAAAAAGCCCTGAAATTAAATACTTGATACTCACCGCTATCCTTTTGGGTTTATCCGCTATGACCAAAGAGGTGGTTCTCCCGTTTATTCTGGTGCCGGCTATTGTCCTTATTCTGGAAAATGGGAAGAGGTGGAAACGGGCACTGAAATCGGTCTTAGTCTTATCGATAATTTACGCCGCGATCATATCGCCTATCGTAATATACAACTATAATAACTCGGGGCGATTTGTAGTTTCGGGAAAAATGGCGGCATATGAAGATTGTTTAAAAAAATATAAACAAGTATATACTTTTTGCGGAAAAAAATCACCTTTGCCGAAAATAAACGCTTTATCCATATTTTCGCTCGATTATTTTTATAAACGAAAACATTTTTTTTGCTCCACAGGAACTACGGATCTAATGAGGCTGGCAGGATGTGATACTTCGGGTCTTCAAAAGGTCACGAATGACCCAAAGTCATTTCTAATTGCCCTGAAAAAATCCGGCTTGGGATGGATGGCCTATCAGCTCGGTACTTTATTTTTTATCACCTGCGTATATCTATCCGGTTTTTGCGGGTTATTGCTGCTTATCATAAGAAGGAGGTTTAAGGAAGCGGCAGCTTTTCTTTTGATTTTATTCTATTTCCTCATAGCATATTTTCACAATGACTATTCAAGATATTTCATTCCTGTAATTCCTTTTTTGTCGATTCTCTCGGCATATTTCTTAGCAAACTTCCCCCACCTGCGGAAAAGTTGAACGCCACCCATATCATGGAAACAAAAATTCCATAATTTGAGAGGTGTGGATTTTTGTTATGGCGTCCCCGGCCGGATTTGAACCGGCGCGGCTGGCTTCGGAGNNCCCGCCATCTGTCTTACTCAGGCGGGGTCCCACCCCCTACCTGATTCCGGGCGGGAGGGGACAATGCGTTTTTGTATATGGCCAAAAGATCCCTGGCTTCCTGGTGGTTAGGGTTGACCCTGATACATTGTTCGAGGGAGCTGACGGCATCGCCCATCCTGCCCAGGCCAGCGTAACATACGGCAACATTAAAATAATAATTGTCCATGCGGGAAGAGGCGAGTCCCGAGTTGCCCACCTTTTTGTAATGGCTGAGGGCATCTTCATACCTTTTTTCCGACAGGTAAACGTTGCCAAGGTCAAATTGAGCGTTCGCGTTGCCGGGTTGGACCTGGACGACCTTTTCATAGAATCGCTTAGAGTCCTCGATCTTCTCAACTGCTAAGGCTCTCGAGGCGAGAAGTAAAACCAGACCAAGGGAAAATAGTGGTAGTCCCTGTCTTGGGACCGACCTACGAAGTCGCCTAAGGCGACTTCGTAGGTCACCTCGGTTAAAATCTCGGTCTTCCACGATTGATAATCGCATTTAAGAGTGACTCTTTGTCATAAAAAGGCTCGATCCCATCTGATTCGTCCAGGTCTATGCCGTCGTCTCCGTCTTTTTCCAACGCAAATTTTGCTTCGAGGCCCGCCTGGACGTTCGGCATCTCGACAAAACGCGACACTTTATTGAACTGCGTTATGCCCCCGCGCGTCCCCTCGTGATTAAGCGAAAGGAACAGCCTGTTTTTCGCCCGCGTTATCCCAACGTAAAAAAGACGGCTCTCTTCCTCTATCTCTTCTTCATTATCGAGCGAAAAACTGGATGGAAGTACCCCGTCTATCAGCCCTATGATAAAGACCGAATCCCATTCGAGCCCTTTGGCCGAATGTATAGTTGAGAGGGTAAGCGGTTTCTCGTCAGAATTCCCCTTAGGTTCAACGCGCAGGACGCCTCTCTCTGGAGGCTCTATGGCAAAATCCGCCAGGAGCTCTTCTATGGCGTCGTATCTCGAAGCTATCTGCCGTAATGCCTCGAGGTCGTTAATCCGGATGTTCCAGTCATCGAATTTTTCTTTGAATACCGGTAAATAGTAATCGAGGGCGAGGTCGTAAACAGCACCCGGATCGGCTTCGTCACATGACTTGGCGGACTTTAAAAATGCCTTGAGCCTGGCAAGCCCTTTTGCCGATCTCGCGGGAACGCATTTGTCGTTCAGGGCCTTGCCGAGCACGTCTTCGAGCGATGTCCGGCCAAGTATCGTTTCGGTAAGTTTGTCGGCCGTCTTCGGCCCGATCCCTTCGATCATGGCGAGCACCCTGTGCCACGATATCTCATCCTTAATATTCATCACTATCTTGAGGTGCGAGAGTATATCTTTCACGTGCGCGGTTTCGTAAAATTTCAGTCCGCCGAATACCTGGTAAGGGATGCCGTTCTTTGAGAGCTCCGCCTGGAGGGATATCGACACGTAAGCCGACCGGAACAGGACGGCCTGGTGCTCTAAACCCAGGCCTTCCGACTGCAGCTGCCTGACCTTATCCACGATCCATTCCGCTTCATCATAGTGATTCTTGAAGAAGTTGAGTTTCGGCCGATCCCCCGCATCTTCCCTGGTGGAGACAAGGCATTTGGAATATTTATTGTTCATGTTCTCGAGCACCGAATTCGCTACATCCAGTATCGTCTGCGTGGACCTGTAATTCTCCTCGAGCTTTATTATCATGCATTCCTTGAATTTTTTAGGGAATTCCATTATATTTTTATGGGATGACCCCCTGAACCCGTATATGGACTGGGCATCATCGCCGACGGCCATTATATTCTTATGGTCCGCGGCCAATAGATACGCTATGTCGCCCTGGAGCGCGTTAGTATCCTGGTATTCGTCGACCATTATATATCTGTATCTGGAGGAGACCAGTTTACGCATCTCGTCTATTTCAAGGAGCAGCTTAAGATAGACCAGGAGATCGTCATAGTCGAGATAGCTCTTCGCTAACTTGTATGAGGCATACTCTTTTTTTAATTTTTGTATATCAGGGGCGAATTTTACGAAATGCGGATATTCCTTTTCGAGTATTTCACTTATCGAGCGGCCTTTATTCAGGGACATGCTGAGGATCGTCTGCAGGGTATCTTTTCTCGGGAACTTTAAGTCTTTTTCAAAAAATCCCAGTTTTGACGCGCATCGATGGATCGCTTCCGCGCTATCGCTCTCATCGAGTATGGAGAATTGGTTCGACAGGCCGAGTGCCTTGGAATATCGCTTCAATGTCTTGAACGCGAACGAATGGAACGTGCCGCCGTCGACGTGCTTGCATCTGGGGTCGTGCCTCGAGGCTCGGGATACCATCTCATGCGCGGCTTTCCTGGTGAATGTCAGGAGAAGGATCGACTCCGGGCGCACGCCTTTGGTCACGAGGTTCAAGACGCGGTATTCGATGGCACGCGTCTTGCCGGAGCCCGCGCCCGCTATTACCAGGACAGGCCCGTCTATAGCCGACACCGCCGATAATTGGGAGGGATTGAGTTTGTCTTTTAGATCGAGCATGATGCTAATAGAGCGCCTTCAAGCTCACCGGCTTATTGGGTGCCGTCTCTTTTTCGATAGGCACTTTCCCGTCTTTCTCTATGTAGTCGAAGAGCTTTTGAGCAACGGCTTCCGAGAGATTGTAGTTAAGGGATGTTACCTTTACTTCTGTTTTATTAGGGCCGGTTTCGGTAAAAAAAATCCCGAGTTCGGTCGTGTCAATACAGCTCCTGAAGACCGTTTCCAGTTCCATTGCTACGATATAGTCATTCTTCCGCCGCTGGAACGCGGACGCTTTCCATCTTGACAGCGCTTTCATCGTCAGGTCGTAACAATACGGAAGGTCCTTATCGAATACCCTGGTGTGCGCTTCTTTTATATCGCGCAGGCCCCGCACATCGGAGCCAATCAGTGCGCATCCTGTAAATGACGCAATGAGGATAAAAATAGCGGTAATTTTTATCGGTATGTTTTTCATTGATAAAGATTATATCACAAAGAAATGAAGAGAGGCTAATTTATTTTATACACTCTTGTCGGCTGGTGAGCGCGGATCCACCTTGGCGGGTTTTATTTCGCGGCCTTTTAATATATTCTTGACTACATCTGGCAATATCTGCACGATGATATCCTGTCCTTCAATCCGAGCCTTAAGTTCTTCAATGACGCGGGCCTGTCGAACGTCGTCTTGCGGACGGAATACCCTGGCCGTAAACTCCTGGTCCCCTATCGATAAACGATAATAGCGGACCCATCTCGCCTCCTCATCTACATTGCTCAAGTCGGATTTTACGTTAGGATAAAGGCGCGGCAATGCGGTTTTAGGCTGCCTGCTGTAAGCATCATCATGATAACGAGAGAGAATCTTGTTAAGAGCGTCGTAGACATCTTTAAAGGGAGCGTTTATTTCACTGGCTTGAAGACTGGAAGGCACATTGAGAAGATAAGTTTCAGCCGGCGCGGAGCCGATTAACGGAATAGCCTGGACAAGGAAAAGAATGGCCGCTATAATAGCTGTTCGCTTCACACAAAAAGTCTATCACAAAATCTAACTTTTGTCCAAAATTTTTCATAGAAAATTTTGGACATCTCAAACTGTTTGCTATCCAGATTTTGTTCTATCAAAATCTGGATTTTGCAAGGGCTTAGCCGATAAAATGTTAAAAATGGGCTATTTGCTTAAAAGCATCGGAAGTTATGTTCAGTCCGCCGGTGAACGGGAAATCGAGTAAAAGCACGGTAAAGAGTATCAGGGCTATTACCATGGCAAGCATGGCGGCCATCATCACCTGCGCTGTCAGGTTTTCCGTTCCAAAAAAGAAAGTGAAGATGATGGTGGTTATGCCGCCTACTATCAAGACAAACCACAGTATAGGATGTATGCCGGTCCTCGAATCCATTATCCGCAGCCTTCTCAATTCTCCGGCTTCATTAAGTTTATGCACCGATTCCGCGAAAAATATCTTTTCATTTTCCGTATTCGGCTCATATGAACTATACATCACCCAGATCTTCTTCAAGAGCTCGTGCGCCCGCTGGCTTTGCTCTCCCCTGGCAAGCATCTGCCATTCTTCATTGATCACGGCATCGGTATATTCTTTGATCAAAGGACGTATCTCATCTCTGAATGTTTTCGGAAAAGCTGTTGAATCCCTATAAATGTCCATTATGCTATTGGCCTCTTTCTGGACGTTTGAGTCGGACTTATCGAAACTCTGCCAGGCGATGACAACGACAAAAGCCAAAAGCACCGCATACGTCATTCCGAGCGTCTCGAAGATAGGACCGGCTACATCGTTATGGATCTTCAACCTGTGATGAGGCACGAATTGGCGCACGATAAGCAGACCGCTCACCGATATCACTATAAATACTGTAACTATTATGAGGCCTAAGACAAAAGTCGGCACATAATAGAGCAGCGCTTGCGTAAAAGGCATCTAACTCCCCTTCTCTTTCAGGACTTTCACAAATGCATCGACAACGTTGGGGTTGAACTGAAGGCCGCTGTTGGATTTTAATTCCTCGATGGCCTCGGCCTCGGTCATGGTGTTCTTATACGCTCTTTTCGAAGTCATCGCGTCATAGGAATCTGCGGCGGCTACGATCGCCGTGAGTATGTCTATATTCTCACCGCTTAAGCGGTCCGGATAGCCGTTGCCATCATAGCGTTCATGATGCCCTCTCACTATCGCCAGAAGTTCCTGGTCCAGAGAAACCGGTTTGAGTATCTCTTCCCCGATCTCAGGATGCTTTCGTATCAGGCGCCAATCTTCATCGGTCAATACCGCCTTTTTAGTCAATACCATCTCCTGGATACCGAGTTTACCTATATCATGCAGAAGCGCGGCTTCGCCCAGCATCTCTACCTTATCGGCCGGCAGGCCCATCTTCTCGGCGATCTTCACGGAATATTCGGCCACCCTGTCCGAATGGCCGCGCGTATACGGATCTTTCGCCTCCAAAACCCGGATGAGCGTTTGGACCGCGCGGTAAAAGTAACTGAGGAGGGCCTTTTTGGCCTTATAGAGATTCGAACTCATATTATTGAATGAGACTGCCAGTTCGCCTATCTCGTCGGGGTTCTCGACCTTAACCTGATATTGAAGGTCGCCCGAAGCGATATGCCTTGTGCCTGCCACCAGCCTTTTGATCGGGGAAGTGACAGTGTCGGAGATAATGAGGCTTAAGAAAGCGGAAAAAAATATACCGAATGCCAGGATGAGGAGAGCTCGTTTCTTCACTTCTTTTTGGATCTGAGCCACATCATTCGCCGACAGATCGACGCCCACGATAGCTATGGCGTCACCGCGCTTATCATATATGGGCGCGTAGCCGGACAAGAAAGTGCCCCATTTGTCAGCTAGCAACTTCGTATCCGCTGAAGGCGCCACGAATGCCGTAAGCAGCTCCGGATAGCCGCGCGCATCATAGTCTTCGCCAGGATAAGCGGGCCTTTCTTTCGACTTATAAGCGCCGAAATGAACGTCCATTATGAATTTCAGCATGCTCATACTCTTTCCCCTTTTGAGAATATAGGCATAGGCCAAATTCGGCACGATCTCTTTTACGCTCAATAATTTATTTTCGATATTCTTATATGCCGGGCTGTTGACGCCGTCTTTGGTGAGGGGAATTTGAAGCAGCGTTTCGGGGTCTATGTTCATTGCCGTGGCTTTAGCGATCAGCATGAGTTTTTCGCGCAGCTGATCGAGTTGCGCCCCCAGGCTGTATTGATATACGATGACATTGGTGATCGCTGCGGAAAGGCACATGAAAAGGATCAGGACAACCGTTACCTTGGTCCGAAAATTCTTGATCAAAACAAAAGATTTGGACATATTATGCCCGGGCCTCCTTAAAAGTCTTTATATTCAATTTCGCAAGAACTTTCTCATTGAATTCCAGCGCGGCGGACCTTGAGCTTTCGGCAGGCGCCCAGGCAGCAAATTTCTTGTCGGCATCCCTGTCATACGGTCCATCCTTGACTTCATACAGGACTGAGCCGGGTTTTAGCGCTATGAAAGAATGCCACTTGCGTGGCGGTATCTCGACGGCCATACCCATCCTGAGCGCCGCGTCCAGGACGAAATGATCGATGATATTACCGTCTTCGTCAAATTCTATCACAACGACGCTCCCTTTCAAAATTATGAATACCTCAGTCTTATCCGGATCTTCATGCTTGTGAGGCTGTATGTACGTTCCCGGCTCGGCCGCATTCAACATCCGTTGTAATAATTCGCTGTCGATTTTATGAAAGTTATAATTGGCGCGCTTTCTCGGGGATGCCTTTGCTTTGTCCGAAACCTGCCTGATGAAATCTTCCGTTATCTTCAGCATGTTATGAATAATTATAACATCTTTTTGCTATACTGCCAATCATATCCACTTCTTAGCAAAATAGCGCCTCGTTATAAAAATTGTCTGTATAAGGTTAGAGAAGTTCATAGCCCACCATACAGCGAGGGCGCCCAATCCCGAATAGACACCGAGGATATAGCTTAAAGGCAGCCGCACTATCCATACGGCAAGTACCATGATAGTCATAACGCCTTTCGTGTCGCCCGCGCCGTTCAGGGCCCCGCCGAGTATGGCGCCCCATTCCATTATAGGCTCGAACAGAAGCGCGATATATATATATTTGATACTCTCGTTTATGACGATCGCGTTACCGGATAGCACCGCGGCAATATGACTGGCATTCAGCATGATGAGAAGCGTCATTGCAAGAACGATCACAACGCCCACGATCGCCGTAACGAGTCCTCCCCGGAAAGCGTTCGCCGCGTCTTTCTTCCCCAACATGTTACCGACCACGACCGCGGCCGCCAGGCTGAATGCGAAAGCCGGAAGGAAGATGGCCGATTCTATCTTTAAACCGTTGGTAAGCGCGGCCATTATCTCGATCTTATGCGCCGGCAGCATGCTCAAGATTATATACAGGACTATATACGCCAACTGCCACGAAACCTGCTGAAGGCCGGACGGCCAGCTGATATGCACTATGTTCTTTATCACCACGGTTGACAGCCTGAAGGCCCTCCCCATCAGTTTCCTCACATGGGCCATGGCCAATACGCTTCCCGTGAATAAACTTATAACAGTGGCGGCCGCAATGCCTCTGAACCCGAGAGGAGTCCTGAAGGCAAGAATGAAATTTAACGTTATATTCATAACGCAGACTATGGCCATTATCCAGAATGACGCCTTGATCATTTTGCAGGCACGCAGGATCCCGTTAGAGGCCATGAGCACGTAATCGAAAACAAAACCGATCGAATATACGGCCAGGAAAGGTATGGCATACACCTTTACGTTCTCCGGCATATTGAGAATGCCTATGATCTGCCCGGAAAAGAGAACGCCGGCCGCAGTAAAGATGAGGCCGGAGACTGTTGCCAGAAAAAGGGATGAATCGATTGCCGCGATGAATTCATCCGTCTTATCAGAGGTAAATAGCCGGGATACCACCGAAACGAGGCCGACGCTGAGGGCTATGCCTATTATAATGAAGACAAAATATAATTGGAACGCAATGCCATAAGCAGCCTGGACCTCTTTGCCGAACTTGCCTGCTATGTAAATATCGGTGATCCCTATCAAAAATTCGAAGAACATTATAAGCGTCATCGGCCAGCTTACGGCCCAACTCTCCGCGATGAGCGCTTTTATATTATCGTTCCAGATTATTGTCCTTATCTTTTCCATTTTGTCAGCGTATATTTCTTTATCATCTCAACAGGATGGTAAGAAAGTTTCGATTTCCGCAATCCTTCCACGCCAAGGTCCTGCTCGAGATTCACAAATTTAAAAGCTCCGCCCTCCCTGGAAAGAAATTCGTTCATCATGACCTGATAGAGCCCGGCGATATTAGGATCTGCCTTTAATATATGCATCACCATCGTATCGTTATTGAGCCGCTCGCCGATTACCGCGGCCCTGACCATGCCTTCTGTCTTTATCGCCCCTCCCGCTAATTTAAAAGACGCGAAATTGGAGATTATTTCCCTTAAGGCCTCCCGTTCATTATACAGCCCCGTTACGTTATCACAATCTTTGATCGAGCACCAGGCATCTTCGAAATCGAGCATACTCTTCGCGTTCAAGCCGTTCAATACAATATATTCGTGCTCATGGGTCGATCTGAATTTTTTTATCAGGTTCCTTTTACCATCGTACTTCTTTCCCGGCAGCTTAACGAGGTCTTCGGTCCTGTAAATATAATCGAAATTATCCGGATCAGGTTCGAACTTGGAGCTGTCATCGCCTTCAAAAAATGCTTTTGTCTCGTCGGGGACGCGCATAAAACTGCCGCCGGTATAGTCGAGGATTTTCTCTATCACGATTTTTACGTCTCCCTTGCCGATGGGAGTGAAAAATTTTGGCGCAGCGAACTCATCCGTTCGCAGTATTATCGATCCGTTTAAATCGGACAGGCTGAATTTATATATGTGTCTCCAGGCGTAGAGGTTGGTGAAAGTGAATTCGGATATCTTCGGAGGAGAAACTCTAAAAGCCTCGTCGAGCAGAGGCTTGTCGGTAATGTCTATCGGGCGGAATTTAGGATATGGGCTGAGCTTCATATATTCCATCACAAAATTTGGCGTCCCTGGCCTGATTCGAACAGGCGACCCTCTGCTTAGAAGGCAG
>PLLI01000118.1 GCA_003140915.1 Candidatus Omnitrophota bacterium | reverse complement strand
TATACGTCATTAGATACTTTGGCTGCCGATAAGGACTTTAAAAAGGCTATATTTGACGAAATAAAATCTATCGGAGAAAAAATCGATTTAAGACGTCCAATTCGTGAATATGTTTCATGTATCGTCAGACTTCATAGAGAGGTGCAGAAGGTGTTTTCAAAAGTTATAATCGATTCGAAAGAATTTTATTCGAAAGCAGTAGAAAAATATTCCACAATTGATGGGCATACTATCCAGCATCCTAAATTGATATGTCGTAAAGACTCGGAGGAGGTCGAGGAGGAAGTTCATTTAATATCGCATTTTCTCGACCGCTATGATGTTTTAAATCGTCAAAATTTGAATGTGGGAAATAATATTTCCAAATCTTTTGTCTCAAATGTTATTAAGATATAATGACACCATCAGCATGACATTGTTAAGGAAACAAAAAATGATTATGCCCACCGACCTCATCCATCGCATCGGTTTTGCTGCGCCGGCGGAAAAGATTTATCGCGCCATCACCACCGAGGAAGAAATGATCTAAATTCGCAGTCGATGAACTGGCTGGATACAGAAACGAAAGCCATCCTGCAAAAGGCAAACGAGCCGAAACTAGCTCCGTCCAGAGCCGCAGAGTTTGCTTTGGTGCTGGTCAAGAAAGGGCTGGATCGTCAGCGATTGATCCGGGCTATCAGCCGCATCAACGAATGTAGTGAATCAAAGGCCGCTGAGTTCGCAGATCGGCCTACGCCGGTCACGATCAATTTTGACCTCAGTGAAGAAGACGCAGTTTATGGGCAATTCGAATTGATCTCGTGCGATTCAATCGGCGTTTTTGTCCGCAGCGAAGTACTGGGGCAAAGCGAAATAGGCTATATTCAAGCCCTCTTCGGACAAATTCTGCAGAGCCCTGAATTCAAACCTGTGAAAGTTAAGGTTGTCGAAGTTCCGGAAACCGAATCAGGACAAAAGTTTGTAGATCAATTTCTCGGCATGACAATTCTAAGACAGAAACCGGTCTTTCCATTATCAGTCGAGGTTCCGTTCAAGAAAGCCAGAATCATGATGCACTGGGCAACGCGCGTGGGGGCACAAATTCAGCGCGATCCAGCCTAGCAATTGGCCTTGCCTGAAAGGATGAATGGGAGTTTGTTGATTTTTAACACAGAATGAGCGCCCATTTCCAATCATCCGGGCCGCGGAGCAACGCCTACAGCGGGTCCAAGTTTACCAACTGGACGGCCTACGACCCGTTCTTTGCGGAGGCGCGTGCTGCGCTCAAGCGTTTTGATGGACGTATTTCCCTTGTTCCCGCGTTTCCTCACGTCATCGTGTTGCGACCACAGGTTGCCGATTTCATCCACGCCTGCCGACGTGCCGAGGTAAAAGTTTACCTTGAACGCATGCCGGCCGCTTCACGCCAGGGATTGCGGGCGGTCTTCCTGCTGGCCGGAACCCGCAAACAGGAAAAATCATGGTCCAGCAACCTGGGGTGTTACGGCATGTATTGGAATTCCTGTGTTTTCCTTTGTGCTCATCCATTCAGTCTCCGCTCCGGCTACACCCTTGACGACTTGCGCAGGTTCTACTTGGACGACGTTCTGGTTCACGAGGTGGCCCATCACATTGATCGTGAACGCATCACCGACTACAAAGCGAAAGAGTCTTTCGCCCACGCATTTGTTCAGCAGCAATTGCGTGCTTAAAAAGTAATCCCCCGCCACCGCCCGCCGCCCCGCCGTGTGGGGAGCGGAATCTTTGCCGCCGCTCGATTTCATTAAAACCTCCAGCCTTGTCGGGAACGAGATCTTCTCCGTTGTTTAAGGTCGCAAAATGCGACCTTGATTCGGGCAGCCATCCGGTCACAAATTGTGACCGGATCACCGAATCACCAACGACAGGCTTTGGCGCAGAGAATTTGAAAACTTGAGTTCGCAAATTGCGACTTCAAGTTGATTGGCAAGCGTTTCAAGGTCACAACTTGTGATCTTGAACAAATTGGACCGTCGTTTGATATCGCAATTTGCGATTTCAAGACGTGATGCGGTCGCAAATTGCGACCGCATCGGGAATGGAACGCTATGAGCAACCAAACGTTATCGCGCGTGGACGACATCGGCTCTTTGATCCGCACAATTCGCGGACAGAAAGTTATTCTCGACTTTGATTTGGCTCGGATTTTTGGCGTTCCAACGTTCCGTTTTAACGAAGCAGTCAAACGCAACCGCGAACGGTTTCCGTCGGATTTCCTGTTCCAATTGACTGCGGAAGAAGCCAAATCTTTAAGGTCGCAATTTGCGACCTTAAACCCAGTTGGTGTAAATTTAGCACCAATTTCTCAGTTTGAGCTGCCAAATTGGCAGTTCAATGCATAAAGTACCCCTCTACTATATAAGATGGTAAAAACGGTCATTTTGTTGCAAACTATTTTAAAATAGTTTGATCGGAGGCTGGGGTAGGATAGAATTTAGTCTAGATTATAGCTGAAGAGGTCCTTCAATACGTACCGTTTCCCGGTGACTTTATTCAAAGCCTTGAGGATCTTCAGTTGTACATTTGGCGTCAGCCGCCTGCCTTTCACGGCCCGGCCGACCATCTTATGCGTGATCTGCTCTGTAGAACCCGCGACAAGGTCGTGGGCTTTCAGCTTGTGGAGAGCCATTATCTTCACTATCGGCTGCTCGCCGAGGTCTCTTTCCATGCTACGCATTATAACTCGGCTTACGATACGAGGCAATCGAGATTTTCACGGATGGAAGCCGATCCGGCGCCTTGGCTTCTCGGGTGGCGGCACCATGAGCTGGCGGATCGCTTCGAAGATAGTGCCAATATCCGCATCATGTTTTTCAATCTTCCGCTCGAGCTCGTTCAGCTTATGGGCAAGTTCTTTGTGGGTAGATAATATAGTTTTTAGCCTCACGAAGGCGCGCATAATAGCAATGTTAACCTGAATGGCTCGTTCGCTATTGAGAACGCTGGATAGCATAGCAACGCCTTGTTGCGTAAAAGTACATGGTAAATACGGTGAAAATTTAAGCTTTTTTAGGTGGTCACAATTTGTGACCACCTCAATAACGCAAAGAACCGGTGACAAATGTGCACCAGTTCATTGGTCATTTTGTTGCAAATTATTTTAAAATAGTTTGTTTAGAGGATGGTACGAGGGTAAAAATTGGATTTCAGTCCACCTTCTGCCAATCATTCTCTTTATCTAACAGAGAATGCAGAACGTTATCGAGAAATGTCGGATCTTCTGTCAGGTCTATATGGCTTTGGGCGAAGAATATTTCGTATGCGGACGGTAATTCCACCTCTATGTCTCTATCCACATGGGTGCCCAGCAGGCTCCTGCGCGTAACGGTCCCATCGCCGAAACCGAAGGATTTGGGAGCCAAGGTATCGTCATGGGGATCGAACTGCGTCCTCCACCCTGACTGCGTTTGCCTCAACAAGACCCGGCGCAAAGTGGGTTCTGAGTCCGAGCCGAGCAATATGTAAGTGACCCGCTTCCCTTCTTCGGAGTGGTCGCCGTTCCATAAAGCTTTCTGGAATGCGGATGCCCTCTTCAATGCAGCCGCAAGGAATCTGCGCTCTTTATCGAGTTCTTTCGGGTCCGGATCATTATTCCCGGAAGCGAAGACGGACCAGCCGTATTTTTCCCAATTGGACGGGTCGTAAAGATCGACGTCAAGATCCTCACCTTTTGCATTTATGAATACTTGCCGGCCATCAAACGGCATAAGCTCGTATGCCGACGGCATGCTGAATACCGCATTTTTCGTAACAACGCCTACGCACGGGATAACCAGCCCGTTATCGATATCCTTAAACGACTCGATAGTGCCGTAACTAGGCGTACCCAGCATTATTATCTTGTTGATATTTTTGGCGCCGGCATAAGTAGGCGGCGGAATAGGGTCGCGATCGAGCACGTCTTCGGTGCCGTATTTCGCGTAATACCGTGCAATAAGCCCTCCCGCGGAATGACATACGATATCGACCTTTTGGTCCGGCTTCCCCATTTTGTGCTTGATCTCATCTATGAGTTCACCAAGGTGCTTGGTTCCTTCAACTAAATCGCGCCTCCAGTCATATGAGAGAGAGAAGACGTTCTTGTCCATGGTGTATCCGGCCACGTCCACCGCGACATACCTGGCCTGGTTATAAACATTCTTTTCAACCAGGCCGCATACCCATGAAAATTTGCCGACCGGCTTTACAGGCACTACCTGGTCCTTGTTCTCCGACATCGTCACGCGGTCAATAGGCAGGGCGAGCTCCTCTATCAACCCCTGCGAAACTTTCCCCCATATGACCTTGCCGTTGTCGCCATCCTGGAGAACTGTGCCAAAAATGCCCGGTATGAATATGACCGGGTGATCTTTCGGTTTCGGTTTTTCATCGGCGTATATCTTCTTTATCGTGTCATAGGTTATCCTGGGCACGGAAGAACATCCTGAAATAGACGCCGTGAAGAAAACGGCAATCACCAAGGCCAAATATAATTTTTTAAACATGATATCTTTTCTCCATAAAAAATGCCGGGGCTAATGCCCACGGCTTATGTTACGTTCTCCCGACTTTATACCTATTCCGCATATCCCCGCCTCACGTACATATTATTATAACATAATCATGCCAATGGGCAATGAGGAAAATTTGATACCCTGAACTATGCCTGGGCAATGCGGTGGAGGATCTCGGCAATGAATGTCTGGTACTTGACGCCTAACCGTTGAGCCTTTTCTTTGAGGCTATTTAGGTCATAGCTATTGATCCGTATATTCAATACGGCGTCTTTCCTGTGGGCAGCTAAGGATGCGGCTATCTCCTCGAATTCTTCTTTTGATCCTTCCACGTATTCGCCGCGAAGCAACCGGTCTTCTATATCCTTTTCATATTTGGTAAGCTTGATCCTTCTCATTATAAAGCTCCTTTCATGTAGTATATACAATTGTATTTACATTGTCAAGGATTTTATGATTTTTCTGCTTTCCTTGGCACAATTGTCCTCTTACTATATAAGACGGAAAAAACGGTTATTTTGTTGCAAATTATTTTAAAATAGTTTTACTCTATCGCGAAGCTCACCGTCACTACCGCCATGACCTTCTTATCGAGCGACGTCGTGTCATTAACGCCATAATCCGACACATCGGTCGAGGTGATAGGCGTGATCTGGAATACGCCCATCCTGGCTGACCGCATCAAGCCGACCCTGTTACCTGTGGCCCTGGCCATGCTTTCAGCCCTTTGTTTGGCATTTGCCGTAGCTTTAGCGAGCATCTCGATCTTAAGCTCGTCAAGTTTGGTGTAAAAATACTCCGGCAGCGAAGAGTTAAACTGTATACCCTGGTCTATCAACTCTGTAGATTCCCGCGAGACCCCGATAATTTTATCAACATCTCCTGACCTGACCTCGACGTATTGGCTTAAACTGTATCCCTGGATATCATTCGTGTCATTGCCCTTTTCATTCTTCTTGTAGACCGTCGTTGTCACCGCCTGAGATACGGCGATCTCTTTCTCGTTCACTCCTTTAGCGGCAAGATATTTCTTCACTCTGTCGAGATCTTCCTCTAAAAGCTTATACGCCGTCTTTAGATCTGCCTCCCGTCTCGTGAATTCGCCTGTCCATATAATGTAATCGCTCCTGATCTCCTTTGTGGCTGAACCGGTGACATTGATCTGTTCTCTCGTAAACTTCATTACTTTCAAAAAACCGCCTGATAAAATAACGCTTGAAACGATCGTCGCCACCGCAATACAAATGCCTAAAATAATGATCTGTGAATTCCTTAAAATCTTTCCGCCTTCCATCTTCGCATCCTTTCTTCTTAAACCGGTTTATGTTCAATAAAAACAAAAAACCTCCGCCGGCACACTACGCCAACGAAGGTAATATCTACACAAAAACGAGCGATACATTGAACCAACCACCTGGTGCAAAAAAATTGTGAAAAATATGTTATCGGCTTAAATTTCAAGCCGTATATGTCTATTAAATCAAAATTCTTAACTCGGGACTATCCTGACTGTGGATGTAAGTATAGCATAGATCCGCTGATAGTCAAGGCCGCGACGATGCAGTGGGAATGAAGATTTTATTCTGAAGCGAGGGCCTGCAATTTCCCGCGCACGAGGTCGCGCAGGGCAGCGTAATCGGCAGGCTTATACTGCGTCGTATCAATGGGCGGCAGCACCACCAGCCTGCCGGAGACTTTAGTCTTGAAGATCCAGCCGCCCTTCGGGATGGCTTCTCTCGTGCCGCCGATGAATACGGGAAGGAGCGGCCTCTTCTCTTTTATGGCAAGTTTAAAGGCGCCATTCTGGAATTCGCTCATTTCGTCCGTGCCGCTGCGCGTGCCTTCCGGGAAGAACAACATCGACACGCCGCGCCTGAGCCAGCCGGCCGCCTCACGGTAGACGGTCTTTATACTGCTGAACTCGCCCCTGGAAAGCAGGACGTGATCATTGACCCAGAGGAGGCCTCCGATAAACGGTAATTTGAGCAGCTCTCTCTTCGCCACCCATTTGAAATACATGTGCGTCTGGTATATTATAATTATATCGGCAAGGCTCTGATGATTGGCCACTATCACGTATGTCTGGTTATGGTCGATATTTTCCAGCCCCTCCACCGTAAGCTTCCAGTATGGATTCAGACCTACGAGCGCGTCCGACCACCAGAAGCACTGAGCGTGAACCATCCTGGCCCTGCTGGGAAACGGAACGGGCACTATCTTCAGGAAGAGGCTCGCCAGGAACGCGGACATAGTCACGAAGGTGCCCACGATCCATATTAATATCGACTGTAATATCCTCATCTATTTTTATTTATGCTTCGGCCGTTGGGTTTGGTGCCTTCTGCGGACTTTATCGAATACTTCTTTATTGATAGCCTGCAGGTCTACCGGCTTGCCCGCAGCTTTAAGCTTTTTGACTATCGCCTGCACCATCTTTCGCTTGATAGTTTTATTTCCCGTTACGCTCGTCTTCCGTTTACCGAACCCGCACCAATCCTTATAAAACCCCACCGTAAACCTCCTGTGATTATGCTACACTGTTTCTCCTGTCATTTCCCCGGCTTCAATTATAACATGCGGGGCCAAATTATTCTTCACTATATTTTCGTTTCTCGGCATCGTACGTTTTCATCGTTTCGTCGAGCCGGGAATAACAGGAGTCGGCCTTGTCCGTCAACTCTTTGAGTTCTCTCGAAAGCTCGCTTCTCTTGATAGCTCCGGGGCCGCCTTGTGCCGAAGACTTCATCAGCTCCCCGTTCACCGCCGCCGCTTTGGCCTCGGAAGAGATTATCTCGTCCTCCAGGCTCTTGATCCGCGTTTCGAGAGGCTTCAGTATCTTAGATCTCATCGCATTAAACTCCGCGCGGGCCTTTCTTGTCATTTTACTGCTATACCCTTTTACCTTGTTCTCGGCTCCGCTTTTCGGCGGGACTGGCCCAACCGGTTGCGGTACGACGGATGGCGCGGCGGGTTGAATAGCCAATGCCTGCGTCTCCGACCCTAACGGGTCGTAGACCCGGAGGGGCAGAGAAGGCTTACTCTCCTCACCTTCATCCCACCCGACGCTATCCAGGAACTCCCGGTAATTACCCGGATATAAAAATACCCTGTCGTTCTTAAAGACGATGAGTTTCGTCGCCACCGCGTTCAGGAAATGTTCGTCGTGCGCTACCACGAGCGCCGCGCCCTCGAAATCTCTCACGGCATCCATCATCGCCTGGCAGGATTCGATGTCAAGATGGTGCGTGGGCTCGTCCAGGAAAAGGATGTTGGATGGCGCCACGAGGAGCTTCCCCAGGAGGAGGCGGCTGCGCTCGCCGCCGGAAAGGACCTTGACCTTCTTCTCGGCATCGTCTCCCGAAAACATCATCGCGCCGCATATCCCGCGTACGCGCGATCTATCGATGAAAGCGCTCGAGCGGGATATCTCCTCTTCCACGGTAAGGTCGTCGTTAAGATCCGCCGTATTCGCCTGTTCATAATAAGCCGGGAGCGCCGCCGTGTGCGTCTTGATGCTGCCGCTCACGGGCGTAAGCCTGCCGGACAATAACTTTAAGAGCGTGGTCTTCCCTTTACCATTCTTGCCTACGATGCAGATCTTATCGTGTCTGTTTACGGTAAAGTTAAGGCCCGCCATCAGGTAAGGCTCCTTGCCGTCGTATGAAAAAGTGAGGTCATTCACATCCATGACTTGCCCGGCGCGGAACTCTTTATAATTGAACGAAAATGACAGCGTACGGATCTCTTCGAGCTTGTCCAGTTTCTCCATCTTTTCGAGCTTCTTGATGCTCGACTGGACGGCCTTGGCGTGGCTTGCTTTAGCGCGGAACGTATTAATATACTCCATCATCTGTTTGCGCTTCTTCTCATCCTCTACACGCCTCTTCTCGTGCACCTCTTCGTCCTTGTGGAGCTGGGTGTAATATTTCCCGGTCGGCCCTTTGATCTTCCGGACCATCCCGCGGTGTATGCCTACGATATGCGTCGTCACGCTGTCGACGAGATCCCTGTCGTGGCTTATCACGATAAGCTCGCCTTTCCATGAACGCAGGAATTTTTCGAGCCATCGTATAGAGACTATATCGAGGAAGTTCGTAGGCTCATCGAGGAGGAGCATGTTGGGCTCGGATACCAGGACTTTAGCTAAGGCGATGCGCATCTGGAATCCTCCGGAAAAATCCGAAGGGTTGCGCTTAAAATCCTTTTCGAGGAAGCCGAGCCCGGAGAGGATCTTCTCCACCTTCCATTCGGCGCCTATATCTTCGGGGCCCAGTCCCCGGCATCCTTCTTCCAGTACAGTGGGTTTGGTAAATTCAAGGTGCTGTCCGAGGTATCCTATGGAGTAATTGTTGGGCAGGAAAATCTTGCCTTCGTCGGGCTCTTCCGCGCCGGTAATGAGCCTGAATAGCGTGGTCTTACCGTGGCCGTTACGGCCCACCAGCCCGACTTTTTCACCGGCGAGGACATCAAAGCTCACGTCCGAGAATAGCACCCGGCCGGCATATCGTTTGGATATATTTTTTAGCGATATCATTACCTTACGATTTCACCACTTCTGTCGACGAGGTTAGGGGTCACTTCGGGCTTATCTTATTTTTTGGATTTTTTGGTCTTTTGCCGTTTTGCGGCCGGTTTCTTCTTCTCAAAGTGCCTCTTACGCTCGACGACCTGCGGCTTATAAAAAGGGACCGGCTGAACGGGCCTTTCCTGCATTGGGTGGCCGGCCTTGCGCTTCGAAAAACATTCTTTGCAGTATACCGGACGGTCTCCGGTGGGCCTGAAAGGAACCTCGCATTCTTTCTTACAATCCGCGCATATCGCTTTATGCAAGATCCTTTCCGTACGGTTTGGATTATGGCTGGTCTGCTGAAAAGGCCTGGGAAAATTCTTTGTCTCGACGGGGCGCGGCGCGGACTTGCTGATCAGGATATTTATCTTGTTCTCCAATACGGTCAGCTGCTGCTGCATCTTATCGAGCATCTCCGCTATGTCCGGTTTATCCTTGGCGCTTGTTTTCATGCTTCTCCTTTTTTTCTTGCGTTATTTAGCTGCAGCCGGTTGCTCTAGAGCGTTTCCTATCTCCATCGCCACCACGCGCCACTCTGTGCCATATATTCCGGCAGTATCCCAGGCCGCTGTCTTTTCTACAAGCGTCTTGTCCTTGAGCCCGTTTGTATAAAAACTATATGATCCGGCGCCGTTCTTAGACAGGGCTACGGTCTTGGAAAACGAGATCAGGTCCGGAAAGGGTTTGAACATGTCATCGGAAAATATATTTTTCCCTACCTGGTCCGGATCTATGTCATAGACAACAAGGCCATCCTTCTGCATTACCCATATCTTGCAAGGCTTGTTTTCTACAAGCGGCCTTAGAAACACTTCATGTTTTATCAGCATCCTGACCGCGCCTAAAAGTTCGCCCTTATCTGAAAATATCGGATACCCTATGCTTATCGCATGGATACCTTCGGCCGAATCGTACACGTCGCTCATCACCGGCTTTTTTGTCTTCAGGAGCGTGATGACGTACGGCTGGTCGCTTCTATCCGCACCCTCGTATTTTTTGTATTCCGCAGGTTCGACGGCAATTTTTATACCGTCCGCGTTGAGGATGGAACAATTGATGACATACGGGCGGAATTTGCGCAAACCCATCAATACCTTCCGCGCATCGTCACCTTTGAGATCCGTCCCTGACAACTCCTTTGCCGCGGCCTTGAGGCTTGTATCTATTTCCGATAACGTGGAATCGATCCCTTGTTTCGCGGCCTTAAGGACCGGCATGATAACGCTGATGTCCACAGCAAATGCATACGATGTAACGAATATTGCGACCCCTGCGATTAACGCAACCAGTTTTTTCATATTGCCCCCTTTAAATTTTCCACTATCAAAATTGGCGGACCCGTCTGCAACCAATTCGAACCGCATCCGAGATCACTGCCAATATATTAATTCCTGTCAATAAACTAGCCATATTATACAAGATGTTTGCCGTCAAGGCAAAGCAATTACATATGTTAGGAATGGCGTATGAATCGATAGGTAGGTCATTAAAGATCGGCCAGGAGACAGCGAGGAGAGCCTGTCGCTATGAAGAATAGGCGGCATGTCCCTTTTTGACACGCCCCCTTATGCTCCTTATGTTCGGACGATGGCACGATGCTTCATAAAGACATATGGCGCTGGCACTGGCTACATTTAAGGAATCAACTGCTTTCAAGATCGGTATGCGCACTTTGGCATCGGCGATACTAAGCACCCGGCGCGATATACCTTTATCCTCGTTGCCGAAAACAAAACAGATATTGCCCGAAAGTTTAACTTTAGCGATATCGCTCGTGCTTCTTCCGGGAGTAGCGGCGATTATACGCGTATCGTATTTTTTCTTAAGCTGTATAAGGCTCGATCCAAGGTCATCTTCGTAATAGACCGGAAGCCTGAAGATCGTGCCCATAGAAACGCGAACCGCTTTTCTATAATACGGATCATAGGTGGCGTTGTCGACTATAAGCGCCTGGACGCCAAAAGCTGAGGCATTACGCACTATTAAACCAACATTCTGCGGATCATTGATGGCATTTAGCGCAACGAGGAATAGCGGGCGCTTAAGTGTTTTTAGCGAGGTTAAGACTGTGCGTTTTTTTGGGTAATACCCTACAGCTATTATCCCCTTATGAAAACGGAAACCTATAATATCTTCTATTAATCCATTATCCGCAACGTAAGTGGTCGCTCCTCTTTTCGCAATTGTTGCGAGGAGGGATTTATATCTGGCAATAGTCTCATTGGACGTAAGGCACGACGCTATTTTGCATCCGCTATCTACAAGACTCTTAACGACCTTCTCTCCCTCAGCTATAAAGATACCATCTTTTTCTAACCTCTTACCCTTAAGAGAGCTATAGGTCGCTATCGCGCTATCAGCCTGATTTTTTATAGTGATAAATTTCGATGCAAAATTATTGGGCATTATCATGCCTGATTTGCCGGCCCGTGCGCACTCTATCTATTTCTTTTAACTGGATCTTGCGCAGGCGTATATTAAGCGGGGTGATCTCGACCAGTTCATCGTCGTCTATAAAGACGAGCGCGAATTCAAGATTGACCTTCCGGTGCGGTATCAACTGGATCGCCAGGTCGCGGGTCGAAGAACGCATGTTGGTTAATTTTTTCTCTTTCTGCGGATTCACAACTATATCTACGCCTTTATTATATATACCTACTATCATGCCCTCGTACACCATATCTCCGGGCGCGACAAACATCTCTCCTCGCTCCTGCAAATTCCATAGCGCGAACGCGACAACTTTTCCGTCGCCGTTCGAGACTTGTACACCTCTTTGACGCGACGGCATCTCTCCCTTGTATACCTGATATTCAAGAAAGTTCTGACACATAACACCGCTCCCGCGCGTCATCAACAGAAATTCACTTCTGAACCCTATCAATGCACGTGAAGTGATAACAAATTCCATACGCATATCGCCGGAGTACGTAGTCTTCAGATCTTTCATCTGGGCCTTGCGTTCTCCGAGCGCCTGCATAACCGCGCCCTGATACCGGCCATTCACTTCGATGACTACCATCTCTACCGGTTCAAGGACCTGTTCACCCATCTTCTTTAATATAACCTGCGGACGCGAAACTTCCAGTTCGTATCCTTCGCGGCGCATCGTCTCTATAAGTATTTCCAGATGCAGTTCGCCGCGACCCGAGACCTTAAAGCGCTCGCCCCCGTCGACTTCCTCAACCTTTATTCCGACATTAACCATTGCCTCGTGTTCAAGGCGTTCACGAACATGGCGCGATGTCAGGAATACGCCTCCGTCCTTACCGGACAAAGGACTCGTATTATGTGAGAAATTCATGGATACTGTCGGCTCGTCGATCTTTACAGCGGGCAGCGCTTTCGGATCATTAAGGGATGCGATCGTTTCGCCGACTGACACACCTTCGATACCGGTGATCATGATAATGTCGCCGGCCATTGCTTCGTTCGCCTCCACGGGGGTCAGCCCCTTATACTTCATGATCTTCGTTACCTTGTTCGAGGTGATCGTACCGTCCCGTTTCACGAGGGCGACGGGATCCCCGACGCGTACAGCGCCGTGGAATATGCGCCCTATTGCCATTCGCCCGAAATATGAATTGTGATCTAGCATAGTCACCAACATCTGAAAGGGAAGATCGGGATTAGCTACCGGGGGCAATACCCTGTGCAAAATAGTATCTAAGAGAGGCTTTATATTCTCGCTCGGTTCATCAAGGTCAAGTGTAGCGTACCCTTCCCGGCCCGAAGCATATACTATCGGAAAATCCAGCTGCTCATCGGACGCGTTAAGTTCGCAAAATAGATCGAATGTCATACTTGCGACTTCGTGCGGCCGCGCATTTGGACGGTCTATCTTATTGATAACAAGGATCGGCTTTAAATGTAACTCGAGAGACTTTTTTAATACAAACTTTGTCTGCGGCATGGGCCCGTCCACGGCGTCGACAAGAAGAAGCACACCGTCTACCATCTCAAGAATGCGCTCCACTTCACTGCCAAAATCGGCGTGGCCCGGCGTATCTACGATATTACATTGCACGCCTTTGTAATTAAAAGAGGCGTTCTTTGAAAATATCGTGATCCCTCTCTCTTTTTCGAGAGGGTTTGAATCCATGATAGTCGTTTCGCCTTCCTCGAACTTATGAGCGCCCGTAAATTTCAGGAGCGTATCGACAAGCGTTGTCTTTCCGTGGTCAACGTGCGCTACTATTGCAATATTACGTACGTCTTTTCTCCGTTTTTGATTCGGCATTATATCCTTTTATTTTCCTAAATACAGGCATTCTACTTTTTTTCTGGCCCAAGGGGTTCGTCTCAGAAAGACCAGGCTGGACTTAATACTGGGGTTTTTTGCGAAGCAGTTTATCCTGATTCTTCGCGACATCTCTTCCCACCCGTATTTTTCAACCAGATGGATGAGGATCATTTCAAGTGTGACACCATGAAGAGGGTCTTTATGTTTATTATCGATCATAAAGATATTGGCGGAGAGGGAGAGATTCGAACTCTCGNNTTGGCGGACCCGGTACGTACCAATTCGAACCGCGTCCGAGATCACCAATTCCTGTCAACAAACAAACAACATTATACAAGATATTTGCCCTCAAGGCAAAACAATCCTCATAACGACTGATGTCTTATTTGTCATGTCCATTATCTTTTGCATATTTTTTAGTTGTCTTGCTTCTTTTTCAGCATCATCTATCATTTCCTACGCTTCAGCTCTATGCTTTGGATTCTTCATATCATACTTGAGATAACAGATATATTTTGCCCTTTATCTTCTCACCATCTCAGAATATAATATGCGTAGAAACATAGTATGTGAATGGTGCCTTTCAAAAAACGGTGTAATTAGAAGACCGGTGCTATGAAAAAATTGAATCCTCTATTTTATTGGTATGGCGCAATAAGTATTGGCGCTGTTTTTGTGCGTATCCTCTATCGCCTGCCTCCGACTATATTCAATGACGACGAGGCAGTTTCCGCACTGGTGGCCAAACACATCCTGGAATTAAAAGCATTTCCTATTTATCGGCCGTATGCACACTATGTGGGGNNGATTTCCTCTTTCACCTGGAGCTTGGTGGGCCTTTTGTATTCATGCGTATGGATCGTTTTGACATACTTGCTTGCCAAAAGAATACTCTCCCCCCTGGGCTGCCTGGTAGCATTCATCTTTGTCTGCCTGCCCTCATGGAGAGTCTTAGCTTGTTCTTTATTTACCGGAGGGGTGCCCGCAGAAACACTTCTGTTCGGGACATTGCTTATCCTTTTATTGATACAATGGAACGATTCCGATAACAACTATCGTATCGTTTGTGGCACGCTCGGATTTGTGTCCGGCTTTGGGTTATGGACCAGCCCCGGCATCGTGCCGTTTATCCTGACTATTGTGACGGTGGCTATTATACGCAAAAAAAAGGAAATGTTTCCCGCTAGCTTCATTCTTTTCGCTCTTTTCTTCTGCATTGGCTACCTGCCAGGGATCGTCTACAATATTCAGCATCCGGGGGCACAATTATTTAGATTTGCGGGCAGGATATTGGACCTTGACCGCAGCGTTCTGTCATCACCAGATATAAAAAAGATTTTGTTCCAGAGGATTGTATGGCGGATTTCTATCATACCGCGATCATTTCTCAGGATACCAGTAATGCTGGCATCATTAGTCGGTGTTTTACCTGCAGCGCTATTTGCCGTAAGCTTTGCCTTGGTATGGAAGAAGGGCTCCTGGTGGCGTACAACAGATAAAAAAATAAGCGCGTTTGGCATCTTATCAATTTTTACCTTCTGGTTTGTAATTTTTTATTCGGTGTTAGTGGAAAAACATCCTTGGGGAAATTGGCGGTACGCCATTCCTTTAGTCGTCGTCATGCCTATATTTATCGGAAAGCTCGCTTGTAGTATAAAGGAAAAATCGTGGCGATTATTTATAATTTTCGTGGCTATTCTGGTACTGCTTAATATATACGATCTGGGGCGAGAGCTGGTGAAACGAAAGATTAGTACGTACGGCGAGCTCGCTGCGCAGCTCGTTACAGAAAGAATATCTTGCGCATACGCGGACCACTGGACTGCTTATCCGGTTCAATTTGAATCAAAAGAAAAAGTATTGCTGTCGCCGACATTGTTCGATCCAGCCATTTCTGACCGCTTTCCGGAACAAACAGAAAAGGTACGCGCCGCATCTGATGCCGTCTTTATTATCGATCGAGAGGAATGGCCGCAGGTAATGGTTGCCATTGAAAATAGACTCGGAGAATTAGGTGTATCTTACCGGAAAGAATTATATAAAGAGTTTGTGATATACGCTAAATTTTCGAGGAGAATTTATCCGGAAGAGCTAAATCTCAGCCACGCCGCTCAGAGCAAAGTTCCGGTAATGCCCTGGACTGTGCGTATAAGCGACTAGCGGGAGTCTTTTTAAAGGTCACGAAGTGACACATGTTTAAAAGGATAAGATACCTGTTCCCCATCTCCTTTATTTTGAATTTCGAAATACCGCGCGTTCGGTTCGAATAAATTCCGGCAATGCGTTCTTAGATGAGGAACACAAGGGTTCGAATTAGTACGTATGGCGGAGGAGGTAGGATTCGAACCCACGGAGGCCTTACGGCCTCAACAGTTTTCAAGACTGCCGCATTCAACCACTCTGCCACTCCTCCGCTAACTGACTAAGCTGACGATTAGGCTGATTTCGCTTCGCGAAATCAGCCACCTCTCCTGCTTCCTACAAAAACAGCTGCCTGAATATCACGACGTACGCGTCCTTTGATGCCAGCCACGAATCGACGCAGAATTTCTTCACCGAGAAATCGGAGAACATCAGGCTGAATATCAAAGATACGACGACGATGTTAAAGACGTAGACTATCACTATCGAAAAAAAGTATCCGCTCTTTACGATATCCGGCTGGCGTATCTTCATCACCTCGATCGTCGATACCATGTGGAACGCCAGCGTAAATCCTATGAGAAAGATGAATACGGACCCGTTTATGCGATACGAGGACGCGATTATGAAATATAGGAGAGCGACTATTATAGCATATATCGGGACAAAATATGGGCTGAGTTCTATGACGGTGTTCGACTTGTCCGTCCCGACGCTGCCGCCCTCTTCCGAGACCTTGAACGACTTTATCTTTCCGCCGAATATCCACGACACGCCGGCGTGAACGGCCTCGTGGCCGAGCACATAGAGATAAGTCGGCTTGTAAAAGATAAGATGGATCACCGCGTAAGCGGCGATCCCCCATTGAAAATACGAAAGGCTGCCGGCAAGCGCCTTAACCAATATCAGGTTTTTGTAAAAAGCGACCGTCACGCCGGCGGCTATGGGTATCGATAATACGCCTATTATGAGTTTAAGGAAAATTTTCAGCATGGTTTTATGGCCGTTGCTCCGTCCATGTAAGGCACGAGCGCCTCCGGGATACTTACGCTTCCGTCTTTATTCTGGTAATTTTC
>PLLI01000077.1 GCA_003140915.1 Candidatus Omnitrophota bacterium | reverse complement strand
CTTCGGCCTCGCTCGAAGAATATTGATGAAGGTGTAATTATGAGAGAAATTGACGTTAGCAAAATAAAAGACACGGTGCGCGATCTCTGCCTGAAGGCGAACTTCGAGCTGAGGAAAGACGTATTGAAGGCTCTAAGGGCGAGCCTTTCAAAAGAGAAAACCGCACGCGCGAAAAATATCATCAGATCGATCATAGATAATGCCAGGCTTGCCAGAAAGAAGCGTATCGCGATCTGCCAGGACACCGGTATCGTTGTAGTGCACCTTGAAGTCGGACAAAATGTCGCATTCACCGGCGGGGATCTTAAAAAAGCGATAGACAAAGGCGTGGAGGAAGCTTACCGCAAAGGCTATCTTAGAAAATCGGTCGTGGCAGGTGCGCTTGTGCGTGAAAATACAAAGACAAATACGCCAAGCATCATTCACATTGACATAGTCGAAGGCGATAAGGTCAAGATAAGCGTTGCGCCCAAAGGATTCGGCAGCGAAAATAAAAGCATGCTGAAGATGTTCAACCCGACCGATCCTATTGAGAAGGTAAAGGCGTTCGTGATAGAAGTTGTAAAAAATGCGGGGCCCGATGCCTGTCCGCCCCTTATCCTGGGCATCGGCATCGGCGGGACATTTGAAATAGCGGCCTATCTGGCAAAAAAGGCCCTCCTGAGGCCGATCGATAAAAGAAATACGAAAAAACATATCGGTAAACTGGAACGCGAACTCATGCGTGATATAAATTCGCTCGGCATCGGCCCGATGGCCCTGGGCGGGCGGACGACGGTGCTCGGAGTGAATGTCCTCGAAACACACACGCATATTGCCGGGCTTCCCGTTGCGGTGAACGTGAGCTGCCATGCAACGCGGAGCGCAGAAAAGACATTATGACCGCATTGAAGATCAAGACACCCCTTACCAAAGACTCTGTCGCAATGCTCAAAGCAGGCGACGAGGTATTGTTGAGTGGTGCGATATTTACGGCAAGAGACGCGGCCCATAAAAGGTTATATGATCTGATCGTGAAGGGTAAGTCTATCCCATTAAATTTACGCGACGCGGTTATCTATTACGCCGGCCCGACACCGCCCCGCCCGGGAAGGATAATCGGGTCCTGCGGCCCGACGACCAGTTCCAGGATGGACCCGTTCACTCCGGAACTTTTACGGCTCGGCCTCAGCGGCATGATCGGCAAGGGCGACAGGTCGATGGAGGTAAGGAAGGCCATAAAGAAGTACAGGTGCGTATATTTTCTGGCGACCGGTGGCATAGGGGCGCTTCTTTCTGCAAGGGTGAAATTAGCGCGGCCGATACTTTTCAGGGAACTTGGGCCCGAAGCGATTTATAAAATGGAAGTCGCAGACTTTCCACTCATTGTGGGAATAGATTCGAAAGGGAATGATATATATACTTCAGCGGCCTTGAAATAGATTTGGAATACCGCTGAAGTATTGCACTACACGAACTCGGTTTAAATAAGGAACAGGGCGAGCTTATGATAAGACAAAATGGAAGGCGTAACGACGAATTAAGGAAACTCAGGATAACAAAAGATTACATAAAATATGCGGAAGGTTCGTGCCTCATAGAACTTGGGGACACAAAAGTTATCACGACCGCGACGATCGAAAATACCGTTCCGCCTTTCCTGAAAGGGAAGGGTACGGGCTGGATCACGGCCGAATACGGTATGATACCGAGGTCCTGCAAGACCCGAGTGCAGAGAGAGGCGTCGAAGGGGAGGCTGGGCGGCAGGACCATGGAGATACAACGGCTGATAGGGCGTTCCATGAGGTCGGTGGCCGACATGTCGAAGATGGGAGAGCGGACGATCTGGATCGATTGCGACGTCATCCAGGCCGACGGCGGCACGAGATGCGCGAGCATTACGGGGAGTTTTGTCTCCGTGCTCCTGGCGCTTGGAAAAATGCGGGAAGAGGGATTAATAAAAGAGATCCCCGTCTCTGATTACGTTGCGGCTGTCAGCGTGGGAATGCTGGGCGGTAAACCTCTGCTTGATCTTGATTATGGCGAGGATTCGACCGCGGATGTCGATATGAACATAATAATGACCGGAACGGGGAAATTCGTCGAGATACAAGGGACCGCCGAAAAAGAACCGTTTAAGAAAGAAGATATGAATAAACTCATCGCGCTGGCGAAAAAAGGCATAGATGAGCTGATCACCGCACAGAAGAAGGTCCTAAAGGGGATCGCCGGCAGATGAGAGAGGTCGTCATAGCTACGAAAAACGAGAAGAAGCTCCACGAACTCAAGCGGTATTTGAAAGGTGTCCGCGCGCGGGTGATCTCTCTGGCGGAATTCAAGCACGTCCCGCGGATAGTGGAAAACGGTAAGACGTTCAAGTCGAACGCGGTCAAGAAGGCGCTGGTGATATCAAAGTTCACCGGCGGGCTCGTCCTGGCGGATGATTCCGGTTTGGCCGTAAAAGCTATCGGCGGGCAGCCCGGCGTGCGGTCTTCGAGATTCGCGGGCCCAAGAAAGAGCGACAAGCAGAATAACGCTAAATTGCTTAAACTTCTGAAGAATGCG